>NZ_JBVIHP010000021.1:0-117670 GCF_055570235.1 Streptomyces sp. NPDC031274
TCCATTCCCCCGCCCACCCAGCCGCGGTGGGCGCGGAGTTTTCGTGGCCCTCCATGCACCGAAAAAGACCCGCACCCCCCCCCCCCCCCCCCTCCCGCCCCCCCCCCCCCCCCCCCCCCCCCCCCCCCACCACCGCCGCGTAGGCTCGCGGCGTCAGACCATGAACTGGTCGTACTTCGCCATGTGCTCCCGCAGTTCCTCCATGCTGGGGTTGCGCCCGTTCGCCGTCAGGCGTCCCAGGCCGCGGAAGTAGTCCTCGCGGTCGTAGATCGGGTAGAACATGATCAGCAGGGTGGCGTCCTCGGTGCCCCGGTTGGTGAAGCCGTGCGGCTCACCCTTGGGGACGTACGCGAACGCGCCCGGCTCACCGACCACCTTGCGGTCGCCGATGGTGAACTCGATCTCGCCCTTGACCACGTAGAACATCTCGGTGGACTGCTTGTGTATGTGAGGGGCTGCGCCCTTCGCCTCCGGAGCCATGTGGTGCTCGAAGAAGCCGAACTCCCCGTTGGAGTCGGGCGTGGTGAGCTTCAGGTACGTCCTCTTCGTGTCGCGGATGTCGACGTACTCGCCTTCACCGGCGGGGACGTACAGCGGAACGGACATTTTTCTCTCCTCGGATGAAGTTCAAAGGGTGATGTTCAAGAGGCGAAGTTTGAGAGGTGATGTTCGAGTGGACGACCCGCCCACCGGTCAGGTGGACGGGGGCGATCACGCGGCCTCGGCCAGGGCCGGGTCCTGCTGCGGGCGGCTGTTCGCCCGTGACTGCGCCCACCGGCCGATGACGGGCGCCGCGAGACCGCAGACGGCGAACAGGGCGGCCAGGACGACCCATCCGGTGGTGCCGGTCGTCACGACCACGCCGATCAGGACCGGCGCCGCGATCTGCTGGACGGCCACGCCGAGCCAGAAGACCGAGAGATAGACGCCCTCCTGGCCGGGCGCGGCGAGCAGATACGACCCGCCCCAGCCGCCCGCCGACTGGAACAGTTCCCCGCCGGTCAGCGCGACCATGGCGAGCAGCAGTACGACGACGCCCAGCACGACGGGCGGCTTCGGCGCCGCGACGAGCAGCAGGCAGCAGGCCGCGAGGGAGATGCCCGCCCGCACAAGCCCCCGCGCCGAGCCTGCGATGGTGTCGGTCCCCCGACTCGCGCGTACCTGCAGGGCCACCGCGAGCACGGTGTTGACCGCCACCAGCGGCGAGATCACCGCGGCCGGGACCTCGGTGTGCTCGACGATCCACAGCGGGATGCCGATGCTCAGCAGCGTCATGTGCATGGTGAGCACCGCGTTGATCCCGGTGAACGACAGGAACGGGCCGTCCCGCAGCGCGTCGACCGAGAAGCGGCGCCGCAGGCTCTTCGCCGGGGTGCTGAGCACCGGCAGCCGGTGGGCCAGGGTCGCGAGCACGGCGAACGAGGCGGCGTTGAGCAGCAGTATCGCCCCGTAACCGACCCGGGTGTCGATCAGCAGACCGACACCGCCAAGCAGGGCGCCGACGGTGAAGCCGACGTTGCGCAGCGACCGCAGGACCGCGACCACCCTGACCCGGTCGTCGGTCGCCGTCACCTGCCCGACCAGGGCCTGTTCCATCGGTGCCGCCGCCTTGTCGACCAGGCCGAGCAGGCACACCACCGTCAGGAACTGCCACAGATTCTGGACGAACGGGTAGAGCACGAAGCAGGCGCAGCGCCACAGGCTCACCCCGACGAGGACCTTCTTCGGGCCGATCCGGTCGGCGAGGACGCCGATCGGGACCGCCGTGATCAGCGCGATCGCGGCGGACAGGGCCAGGCCGAGACCGAGAGCGCCCACCGACAGATGGACGGACCGGGTGATGAAGGGCACGGAGACGGCCAGGAAGGCACCGGTGCCGACGGCGTCGATCATCGCCATCACGGACAGTCGTATGCCGACCGGCCCTCCGGGGACGGACCCGCGCCAGCCGCGGACGCGCTGCCACAGAACAGACATCAGCTTCCTCAATCCGTGGTGGGGCGAGACTCTGTGGTGGGGCGAGACTCTGTGGTGGGACGGGCAGCCGTGGTGGGGCGGGGACCCGTGGTGATGCGGATGGCGGCGTCCGCGTCCAGGACGCGTCGGCTCGCGGTCTCTGCGTCAGGACCGGTCGCGATGACGTGCCCGGCGCGGTCCCAGGAGGACGCCCAGGGCCGGACCTCCTGGCCGGTCTCGACATCGACCTCCACGGCCCGGACACCGGGCAGGGCCCCCGCCGTGTCCGTCCCGGCGACCTCCGTCACGGTGCCCGGCTCGGCGGCCAGGAACCGGATCGCCGAGGTCAGCCGTGCGGTACGGGGCAGGCTGACCGGACGGTCGGCCAGCAGGTCGATGAGGGTCAGCCTGATCCGCGTGCCGTAGGCGAGGTCGTTCAGGTCGATCAAGTAGTCACCTGGGCAGCGTCCCGCGCATTCCACGAGGGCGGGACCGGACTCGGTCAGGATCCACTCGGCGTGCAGGATCCCGGTGCGGTAGCCGGTCGCCGCGACGAGCGCCCGCATCGCCGTCTCGAACGCGGCCCGCGTCTCCTGGCCGAGCGGAGCGGGCAGCAGATGACCCACCTCCACCGGGTACGGCCCGGGTATCACCGTCTTGGCCGTGATGTTGTGGAAGATGATCTCGCCTTGTCGCACAAGCGCTTCGACGCTGTACTCGGGCCCCCGCAGGCGCTCCTCGGCCAGGAAGCGCCACGTGAGGCGCCGGTCGGGCACCTGCTCGTACTCGGCGGCGCAGGAGGTGCGCTCCCACGCCCGCGCCGCGGTGACCGCGTCGACCGAGTCGAGGAGCTGTACGCCCACGCTGGCCTGGCGGTTGGCCGGCTTGACCACGACGGGGCCGTCACCGGCGAAGTCGAGGATGTCCCCGGGCCCGTGCACCTCGCGCCAGCGCGGTCCGCGTACGCCACCGGCGTCGCAGACCTCACGTAGCCGCACCTTGTCCCGCAGCGCCTGCGCGGCCTGTTCGGTCGCGCCCGGAAGGCCGAGCTTCTCGGCAAGGGCGGCCGCCGCCGGCACCGCGTACTCCAGGCCGGGTACGACCGCGGCCACCGGGCGCTCGGCCTCCAGCTCGGCCGCGAGATCGAGGGCCCCGGCCGACTGCTGGTAGTGCGCGGGGACGATCCGGTCCAGGCAGCCGAAGCGTCCCGCCGCGTCCCGCAGTTCCCGCTTGCGGATGATGTCGGGCTCCTCGATCACCACGACGGACCTCTCTGGAACACTCCCGTCGATGGCGCGCAAGTAGGCCGCGTTGTAGCCGACGAACACCACCTGCGCGTCCGTGCCGGGGGCGGCCGTGGCGGCCACCTCTTGGTGTGTCATGGCGACCTCCTGGCCGTCGGTGAGGAGTACTGCACGGTCGGTGCCTCTCTGCGAGGCGGTGGAGTCGTAACGGACTGCACTGGCAACGGGGTGGGCGGCATCCCGGCCCGGCCGTCCGCTCGTACGGGCGTCCCGTCGATGACGAGCTCGATGGCGGCGAGCGCCTCGGCGCACCGGCTCCGGGCCTGATCGGGCGTGGCGCCGGAGACGATGACGTGCCCGTGCCTGCCCTTGGAGTCGCGGACCTCCGGCACGGTGTCACCGGGACGAAGACGCAGGGTCAACTCGTCGACGTACGACAGCCTTTGCGCCTTCTCCAGGCCACGGCAGCCGTCGACGCGGCCGGGCGGGAAGGTGAAGAAGCGCACGGCCGCCGTCGCCGTCGGCTCGGGCAGATCGACCGGTGCGCCCGCCAGGCCTGCGAAGATCGCCTGCTCGATGTCGAGGCCGCAGGCCAGCTCGACGAGCCGCGGTATCCGGTCGCCGCCGAGCCTGGCCTGCGACTCGACGATGCGCGGGCCGCGCGCCGTCCAGATCACCTCGGTGTGCGCGGGGCCGAAGCGGTACCCGCACAAGGTGAGGAACCGGACGGTCAGTTCCTCGATGGCGTGCCTACGGTCCTGGGGCAGTGGCGCCGGGTGGACGTGCCCCACCTCCACGAACAGCGGCGGTGCTCCCAGCAACTTCTCGGTGATGCCGACGACTTGGTGCCTGCCGCCCCGGCTCAGCGTCTCCACGCTGTACTCGGGACCGCGCAGATACTCCTCGACCAGGAACGGGCCGTCATAGCCGTACCCGTCGACGAGCTCCGTCCAGGCCGCCCGGTCCTGCGCCTCCTGCCACAGGAACACGCCCCGGCTGCCGGCGAGCGCGACCGGCTTGACGACGGCAGGGCGGCCGATCCGCTCGACCGCGGCCGGTACTTCGAGCCGGGTCGGTGCCGCTTCGAAGGCCACCGGGGAGAGCCCGTGCCGTGCGAGCAGGTCCCGCATCGCGTGCTTGTCGGCGAGGAGACGGATCGCCGCCGCCGGGTTGACCTCGGCGCGCAGGTCCTCGGCGACCTCGTGGGCGGCGACCATCGTCTCCTCCCTGCCGATGTGGTAGATCACCGAGGCGCGGTGCTCCAGGGCCACCTCGCGGATGGTGCGCCGCAGCAGCTCCGGCTCCTGGAAGTCCGCCGTCACGAACAGATCCGCCAGGTCGCGTACGTCGTCGAGATAGTCCGGCGTCTCCAGGCGCGGATCCCAGATCGCGCCGACCCAGAACCCCTCGGCCTGCGCCTTCTGTACGAACTGGCGGTAGGGCATCACCATCAGCAGGCGCGGCCGGTCGTCGGCGGGCAGCTCAGCGGCGGGCGCGGGCGCCGTCATCGGGCACCGCCCGACACCACTGGCTCAGGCTCCGGCGCGGTCTCGCGGCCGAGCAGGCTCAGATACCGCTCGCCGGTGTCGGGCAGCAGGGTCACGATGCGTCGGCCCCGGTACTGCGGACGGGCGGCCAGGACGGCGGACGCGTGGACGACCGCGCCGCCCGAGACACCGGCCATCAGACCGACGTTCCGCGCGAGCCGCCGGGTGGTGTCCATGGCATCCGTGTCGGAGACGGTGATCACCTCGTCGATGAGGCTCTGTTGTGTGGTCGGCGCGATGAAGCCGCCGTTGAAGCCCGGGATGCCGTGCGTGCCGGGTTTGCCGCCGGACAGCAGTGGCGAGCCCGCCGGTTCCACCGCCACGATCCGCACGGCGGGGTGGCTCTCGCGCAGATAGCGCCCCGCGCCACTGAGCGTTCCGCCGGTTCCCACTCCGCAGACGAACACGTCGATCCGCCCACCGGCGTCGTTCCAGATCTCGGGTCCCGTCGTCTCGTAGTGAGCCCGCGTGTTGTCCGGGTTGTCGTGCTGGCGGCAGAACCACGACCCGGGGGTCCGCCGGTGGAGTTCCTCGGCCTTGTCGACCGCCGCCTGATAGCCGCCGGAGTGCGGGGTCCGCACCACTTCGGCGCCGAGCGAGCGCAGCATCGCCACCCGTTCCCGGGTCGCGTTGTCCGGCAGCACGATGACGCAGCGGTAGCCGCGGTTCGCGGCAAGGGCGGCAAGGGAGATTCCGGTGTTGCCCGAGGTCGCCTCGATCACGGTGCCGTCACCCGGGGCGAGAAGCCCCTGCTGCTCGGCGCCGCGCAGCATCGTCAGGGCGGCCCGGTCCTTGCTGCTGGACCAGGGGTTGAACAGCTCGAGCTTCGCCAGTACGTCGGCGTCGGCGGGGGCGCCGTCCACGATCCGGTCCATCGGCAGCCTCAGGAGCGGTGTACCGCCGATCAGATCGGCGAGCGAGTCCGCGACAGGACGCCGGGAGACCGGCTCGGTGCGGATGCCGATCTCCTGGACGGCGGCCTCCGCGGTGCGCGCCGCGAGCTCGGCGGTCTCGGCCACCACGAGCACATGACCGGCGCGGTCGCCGTTGCGGCGCAACTCCCGCACCACGGAACCCGGCTTGGGCTTGACGACGACCTCCTCGACGCCGGGCAGCGCGGCGGCCCGCTGACGGCCGGTGACCGACACCACCCGGCCGGGCCGCGCGGTCAGATAGCGGATGGCGGCGCCGCTGACCGGCCGCTGCGGCAGCACGGGGACCGGCAGCGGCTGGCCGAGGTACTGACGGGCCACCAGTTCGAGGGACTTGATGCCAAGGGCCCGGTCGACCAGGTGGGTGATCTTTCCCCCCGCGGGCCTCGGGTTGATCTCGATGAGCTTGGGCCCTGACGCGGTCACCTTGACCTCGACGTGGGCCATGCCCAGGTCGAACCCGACGGCGCGCAGCGCCTCCACGGCCAGATCACCGCAGGCCCGGACGAGCGGCTCGGGCAGGCTCGAGGGGAAGGTGTGGGCCAGCTCGACGAAGTAGCCGAGGCCGACGACCGACTTGTCGGTCACCCCGAACACCTCGTACCGGTCGCCGTCGGCAAGCACCTCCACACTGACCTCGGGGCCGCTCAGATACTCCTCGACCATCAGCTCGTGGTAGCGGGCCTGGCCACGGGTGTTCTGTGTACGGGACCGGATCAGGGCGACGTGCTCGGCGGCCTGCTCCGCGGTGTCCACCAGGCGGACGTCGGCACTGCTGGTCTCGTCGGCGGGCTTCACCACACAGGGCAGGCCGACCTCCGCCGCGGCCGTCGCCGCTTCCGTCGGCGTGCTCACCGTGCGGAACGCCGGTATGGGGACCCCGAGTTCGGCGCAGCGGCGGCGCATCAGCGCCTTGTTGCGTGCTGTGGCGGCTCCGTCGACGCTGACGGTGGGGAGTCCGAGGTGGACCGCGACCTCGGCGGCCACGACCACGTCGTACTCGGCCAGGGTGAGGAACGCGTCGAAGGGATGCTCGGCTCCGGCCTCGTGCACGTACGGCAGGAGCTCATCGAAGACGTTCGTCTCGCACCGGACGATCTCGTCGACGTAGCGGTCGAAGTAGTCAGGACCGCCGGGTACTTCGAGGTAGCGGTCCAGGTCGCGGGTGAAGAAGGTCACGCGGCAGTCGAGTTCCTTGATGATCTGCAGGCCCTCGAAGCCGGAACCGGAGAGATTGCTCTCCAGGACTCCGACGTGAATCATGTGTTCCTCCGTTGAGGTTCCGGCTCGTGGCCGGGTCGATGGTCAGCGGGATGTGAGTGCACTGCGGGCGGGCGGGCGAGCCGTCGACGGCACCGTTCACCCGCCCCGTTCACCAGCACCCGGAGGTGGCCAGGGTGCGAAGGAGTTGCTCCGACTCCGCGCGCTCCGCGGCCGACAGCGGTACGACGACACCGGCCGCGGGAGCCGTCACGCGGGCCCGGGGCGGCACATCGCCCAGGACGAGCGAACCGGCGCCGATCAGCGCGTCGTCGCCGACGGTGACCGGACCGAGGACGATCGCGTTGGTGCCGAGCACCACCCGGTCGCCGACGACCGGGTGCCGCCGGGCGCCGGGCTCGCGCCGCCCGTCCCGCCACCAGCCGACCGCGCCGAGAGTGACCTGGTGGAAGATCGTGACGTCGTCGCCGATCTCGGCGGTCTCCCCGATGACCACGGCGGCTCCGTGGTCGATGAACACGCGCCGGCCGAGTCGCGCACCCGGGTGGATCTCGATGCCGCCCGTCACCGCGCGCGCCAAGTAGGCGATGAGCCGGGCAAGTTGACGGTGTCCGTGGGTGTAGAGGACGTGTGCCGTGCGGTGGGCCCACAGGGCCGGCAGGGCGGGGTGGAGCAGCGCCTCCGAGCGGGTGTGGATCGACGGGTCCCTCTCGACGATCATGGCGAGGTCCTGACGCACCCTGGTGATCATCTTGCGCATGAGGTACTCCGCCTCAGTAGTTCGGGGTCTTGACGAGATGTCCGGGATCTTCGACGATCTCCGGGATGTAGACCCGCTCGTTCCACACGTCCTGGGTCACGGGTTCGAGGGCGATCGAGACAGCGCCCTCGTCGACCGAGAAAGCGGTCCTGACCGCGCTGGTGATCGCGTCCACCAGGGCCGATATCTGGGTCTCTTCGAGGTTGTCCGGGAAATGCTTGATGTTGACGTGGGGCACTTGGATGACCTTTCGGGTGAGTCGTGCGGCCCGAACGGCGGTGACGAGTTCGTCCACCCCGTTCGCACGCAGCAGCGCGTAGTGGTCGGCCCGCAGCCTGCTGATCCTGGGAGGCGTGCTCGACAGTGCGTGGCCGTGGCCGTGGCCGTGGTCGTGATCGATGAAGGAGTCCTGGTCGCCCGCGGCCCGGAGCACCGTGACCGGCGCGGTGACCCTGTTCCCGGCCAGTTCATGAGGGGCGTACTCGAACAGGAACGTCTGCCGCACCACGCCGACGATCCGGCGCACGAGATCGCGTTCCAGATACTCGAACCGGCCGCGGACGAACGCGATGAAGGACTCCTCGTCGTGCGTCGACGCCAGGCATGCGGCGACCGCCGACGGCTCCAGGTTTCCGGCGAACACGGAGTAGAGGATCGAGACGAAGGTGGGGTCGGTGAAGCCGACCGTCGCCTCGGTGGGCGCTCCCTCACCGGCTTCCACGGGTGGCTTGCCGGGCGCCAGGAGGATCACCTCGTCGACCTGTTCCCCGGCCTGTTCCAGCTGCCGGGCCGCGGCGAAGGCGACCCGGGCCCCGAAGGAGTAGCCCCACAGCGTGTACGGCCCGGTCGGCTGGGCCTGCCGGACGAGCTCGATGTCCTTGGCGACCATTTCGTCGAACGTCGGGTACGCGCTCTCGTCCGGATTGATGCCGTAGGCCTGGACGCCGAGGAACGGCCGGTCAAGGTCGAGTCGACCGGCGAGCAGCCGCAGGCTCATGGGGTAGCCGCCAAGGCCCGGCCAGCAGAAGACCGGCCGACCGCGGTCCGTCCCGCGCAGCCGCACCAGGCGGGAGAGCGCGGTGGTGGGCGCACGGTCGACGAGCCGGGCGAGACCGGCGACGGTCGGCGCGTCGAAGAGCACCTGGAGCGGCAGGGAACTGCCCAGCTCCCGGTTGATCCTGCCGACCAGGTTGACCGCGGTCAGCGAGTGGCCACCGACGGCGAAGAAGTTGTCCCGGATCGAGACCCGCTCCTGACGGAGGACCTTGCGCCACAGGGCGGCGATCGCCTCCTCGGTGGGCGTGCGCGGCGGGACGACCGGCGCGTCGGCGTCGTCCACGGCAGCCTTGTCGAGGTCGCGCAGGGCCTGATGGTCGATCTTGCCGTTGGGCGTGAGGGGGAAGGAGTTCAGGACGGTGACCCGGTTGGGCACCATGTACGGCGGCAGGGATTCGGCGAGGTTGTCCTTGATGATCTCGGCAGGACCCCGCATGTGGACGGAGTCCTCCTTCATGCCTTCACTGAGCCGTTGCTCCGCGCTGACCCGGCCGCCGACGGCGAAGTAGGAGGCCGGGTCCGGGCCACCGGCCGTGTCCGGGCCGGAGCCCAGGATGTCCGCGATGCGCCGGGCCGACGACAGGGGATGGCCCGTCTGTGAGCTGTAGCCGGAGGACATGAGGCCCAGACCGAGGTCGTTCATCTGGAGGCGCTGCAGCTCCCGGCCGAGGTCGACGTAGCGCTGCCACGGATCGGGCGCGCTGCCGATCATGCTGATCCCGAAGCTCGAACGTGCGTAGACCTCCTGGTTGATGGCGATGACGTCCTGCTTGCGGATCAGGCCGTCGGACACCCGCACCAGGTCCCCGTCGTGGTACCGGTACTGGCCCTCGGCCAGATCGGCGATCCGGCCGGGATGAGCCTGCACGTACAGCTCGACCGGGTCGGGCGCGGCCGGGGCGGCGGCCGTCTCCACCTCGTACGTGGCCAGGTGGAAGTCCTCGTCCGGGCAGCGCAGGGCGTGCTTGGTCCCGGGCTCGTCAGCGCGGGCGCCGACGCGGAGCCCGTACTGGGGGAGCACGTGGTCGAACAGGCCCACCATGTGTCCGGATTCGAACCGGAGGACCTCCTGGATGTTGTTCTGGTAGACGGGTTCGATGGCCGACCGGCGCCCGATGAAGTGGACCCGGAGCCTGGGCCCGCCGACGGGCGCGCGGCTGATCAGCGTGAGCCGGTGGTCGATCGGGTGGTAGTAGTAGTGGCCCGCCTCCAGTCCCGCTGTGCCGGACAGTTCCAGGTACAGCTGGGTGGCGTACAGAGAGCCGGGTGAGGCGTACCCGTACTTGGGCAGCAGCCGTTCGGCGCTGGGGAACTGGCCGAAGTGGCGCAGCAGGGAGCCGAGTTCGTCCAGGGTGAGGGTGTCCGGGTCGCGCGGCGCGGCCGATCGCTGTGCCGGTCGGGCGAGCAGGGCCAGGATGTCGTCCCGGGTGACGTGGCCGCCTTCGTAGAACCGGTACGTCTTACGGGCGAACACCGTGCGCCGCTGCCGGGCCGTCGCCGTCCGTCCGGGCAGCTCGACGGAGGAGAGCCCCTCGTCCTGGCGGGTCCCCAGGTTGCCCAACTGCGCTTTGAGCTGGAGCTTGCTCTGCTTGGACTGGTGGTGGGCGCCGTGATTGCCTTGGTCCATCAACGCGGCCCGTTCGGGGTCGAGTTCGACGAAGGCGACGAGATTGGCGCCGGTCCGCGGATCGTCGCGGACCAGTACGGCGGCGGACTTGACCCACTCGTGCTTCTCGACGGATACCTTGACCTCGTCCAGCTCGACGCGGAAGCCGCGCAGTTTGACCTGGCTGTCGGTACGGCCGAGGAACTGCACGGTGCCGTCGTCGTTCCACCGGGCCAGGTCGCCGGTGCGGTAGAGGCGGGTGGAGCGGGAACCGCCGGAGGACGGGCCTGTGACGAACCGTTCGGCGGTCAGTTCGGGGTTGTTCAGGTAGCCGCGGGCCAACTGAGGCCCTGCTATGTACAGTTCCCCGGACTCGCCCTGCGTGACGGCCTGCCGGGCGGTGTCGAGGATGTGGAAGCTCATGCCGCGCACGGGTCGGCCGATGGGGATGTGGTCCGGACCGTGCTGGACGGCCTCGGGGTCCACGAGGTGGGACGAGGCGTTGATGGTGCACTCGCTCGGGCCGTACAGGTTGGTCAGTTCGCAGTCCGGCAGCGCGTCGAGCAGTTCGATCGCCAGGCTCTTGGTGAGCGCTTCACCGCCGCTGAAGACCTGGGTGAGCGAGGTGCAGTCGGAGAGACGTCCGGTGTCGGCGAGCGCCTGCAGCAGGGTCGGCACGCCCTGGAGGGTGGTCACCCGGTTCGCCAGGATCAGGTCGACGAGCCCGCCGGGGTCGGCGTAGACCCCCGGTTCGCTCATCACCACACCGGCGCCACAGGCCGGTGCGAGGATCTCCCACTGGGCCGCGTCGAAACTCAGCGGCGTCTTCTGCAGCACCGTCCTCGTCGGATCGAGACCCTGTTCGTCGGCCAGCCAGCGCATCTGATGGACGATGCTGTGGTGCTCGATCCCGATGCCCTTGGGGTTGCCCGTACTGCCGGAGGTGTAGATGACGTAGGCGAGGTCGTCGCCCTTTACACGCGTCGGGGCTGCCGGTGAACGGGAGCTGCCGATAAGGGTGTTGGACGGGTCGACAGTGACGATCTTCGTCTCCGGTGGTGTCATCGCGGCCAGCCGGGAGGCCAGGGACTCGTCCGTCAGAATGACCTTGGTCTGTGAGTCGGCGACCATGTAGCGCACGCGCTCGTCCGGATACTCGGGCGACAGCGGCAGATAGGCCGCGCCCGCGTGCAGGACTCCCCAGACGCTCACCATGAGGTCGACGGAAGGCGGCATGAAGATGCCGACAGGTTCACCCGTCGCCGTACCGAGGAGCCGCAGGCGGTCCGCCATATTTCCGCTCAGCTCATCGAGCTCCTTAAAGGTCAGTCTCTCCGCGCCGCAGGAGACAGCCGTCCGGTCGGGCTGGGCGAGTACGGCCGCGCGCAGCATGTCTGACAGGGATAATTCCTTGGGCCCCGTGGGTTTCGTCATCATTCTCTGACCTAGAGTCCGTAACCTTTTGAGTGCGTCATTGGAAATGCTTTACTGGAGCATGGCGAAGCCGGTTCGGAAGGGGGTATGCCGAATTGGCAGCCAGGCATCGACCGTCAGACGTCAGCCGTCGACCTAGGCATGGAAATGGCCAGGGAGGGCTGGAAGTGAAAAGGGCGCGACGAAGCAAGGTGCCCGTGTTCCGTCCCGTCCGGGAGCGCTCAGGCTCGTCCGGAAGCGGTCAGGCGCGCATGGCGTACGTGCCACGGATGGCCGTGTCGTACATGTGGTGCGTGACATGCAGGCGAGCGGCCGCCTGCGGCGAAGGGGAATTCGCGACGGTGCGCGATGCCCCCGTCAGTGCTCGGAAGACCTCAGCACCGCGGAACGATGAGCTGGGTCACCTCAAGGAATTTCTCGAACATGCCTTTACAGAACATGCCTTTACACTCTCCCCGTTTTGACTGGCCGGTCTGTGGTCGAACGGTACGGGCCCAAGGGGCCGACCGTGAATGTCTGATACCGGCGAGTCGTCTTTAGTAGGCGCTCACTGTAAATCCTGAGAACGCTCCTTGTAAAACCTCAATTTCGTTGCAGAACTCAGGAGATGGCCTGACTGCATGGTTATGAATGGCCGATCGGCGTCCGGTTTGCGCTCTTTTGGCGAGTGCCGGACGTGCGAGTGCAGGCGAAACGGTCCGCCGTCTTTACAGATGTCAGGTTCCGGAAAGTGGCGGTCATTTGGCTGGAAATAGGGGTTGACTCTTCACCTGGCGCCGTTCTCTCCGGTCACTCTTCACTCAGTACACGCATCAACTACAGGCCTCCCGGGCCCTGTCCGCGGCGAGCGGCGAGCGTTCCCGACACGGCAGCCCGGACGTGCGGTTGGCTGACGGATGGGTGAAGTCCCTGGTGGACGGGCTGTCGGTCAACGAGATGGCTGCCGACCGGGATGAACCCGTGCTCACCCTCAAGTCCCGGCGGTTCCTGCCCAGTTTGCGCCGCCCGGCCACTCACATCGCGCACCTCGTTCAAGCCGACCGGTTAGGGTGGCGGCGGGTGGTATGGCGTCAACGAATCTGACGGGAGGGGTAGGTGCATCGCATCTGCCGGATCGTCCGCGACGGTGTGCGGCGGTCGGCGCACGAGCTCATCGGCCCGGGCGGTGGCGTGTGACCGGTCGGCCGGAGCCCCCGGTGCTGCCCCCGGCGCTGCGCGCGCCGCTCGCGCTGATCGCGGCCCTCGCCACGCTGACGGTCGTCGTGCTCGGGGTCCTGTACGCCGGACACAGCCAGTCCGGCAGGGTGGACAGGTGGGTCGTCCAGCCGACGGCGGACAGTGTGCGGCCGCCGTGGCGGCGCGTGGCTCTTGCCACGGACTTCCTGGGGGAGCCAGCCGGAGCGGCGATTTTGATCCTGGTCGCCGTGGCGGTCTGCCTGTCGCTTCGGCGACCTCGCGCGGCGGTGTTCGTCGTTGCCGGGGTCGGCGTCACCTTGGTGACGGGAACGCTGCTCAAGTCCCTGGTGGGACGCACCATCCACGGCGCCGACAACCTGTCCTACCCGAGCGGGCACACCGCCTTCTTCACCGCGCTCGCCCTCGCGGTGGCCCTGCTCGCAAGCGGCAGGTCCGGCCTCGGCAGGGCGGCCGGTACGTCACTCGTGCTCGGCGCGGCGCTGGTTGCCGGTGCCGCCATGGGATGGGCACAGGTCGCCCTGAGCGCGCACTACCCGACCGACGTCCTCGGCGGCTGGTGCACCGCCCTTGTGGTGGTACCGGCCACCGCGTGGCTGGTCGACCGGGTGGCTGACCCCGGCCGCCGAGAGCGCCACTGACGCGACATCACCTCACCTCACGTCACGTCACCTCACGTCATGCCAAGCGGCGGAACACGGGCTTCACCGGCCGCCCGGCCATCCAGGGAGTGGGGTCACCGGCGTCAAGTGCCTTCCGGTACACGGCACATGCCTGGGACACCACGTCGACGGTGCGGTCGATGTCGGTGTCGTCGAGCGCGCTGCTCACCACGAACGACGGGGCGAGCACCCCGCCGGCGATGAGCTGGCGCAGGAACAGGGTCCGGTACTCCTGCGACGGCTGCCCGTTCTCGTCGAGGGTGGCGAAGACCAGGTTGCTGGCCCGGCCCCGGACGACGATGTGATCGCCGACGCCCATACCGCCCGCGGCCGCACGGACACCGGCGGCCAACCGCTCGCCCAGGGCGTGCAGCCGTGCGGTGACGCCCTCCTCCACATAGGTGGCCTGCACGGCCATCGCGGCTGCCAGGCAATGTGTTTCCGCACCGTGTGTGGTGGACAACAGGAACACCCGGTCGCCGGAGTGCCGAAGCCCGCCCCACTCCATCAGGTCGCGGCGCCCGGCAAGCGCGGAGACGGCGAAGCCGTTGCCCAGCGCCTTGCCGAACGTGGAGAGGTCGGGGACGACGCCGTACAGGCCCTGGGCGCCCGCCTCGGACCAGCGCAGGCCCGTGATCATCTCATCGAAGATCAGTACGCAGCCGTGCCGGTCGGCAAGATCGCGCAGCCCGCTGAGGTAGCCGGGCGGCGGCTCGGTGTGACCGGCGGGTTCGAGGATCAGGCAGGCGACCTCACCCGCGTACCGGGTGAGCAGTTCCTCCGTGGCAGCCAGATCCCCGTAAGGGAACGCCACGGTGAGTTCGGTGGTCGCCGTCGGGATACCGGCGGACATCGGCGTGGTGCCGATGAACCAGTCGTCGACGGAGAAGAAGGGATGGTCGCCGCAGATGGCCACCCGCGGGCGCCCGGTGACGGCGCGGGCGAGTCGTACCGCGGCGGTGGTGACGTCGGAGCCGTTCTTCGCGAACTTCACCATCTCGGCGGTCGGCACCGTGGCCAGGAAGCGTTCGGCGGCCTGGACCTCCACGATGGACGGCCGCACGAAGTTGCTGCCGCGGTCGATTTCCCGCCGCACCGCCTCGACCACGCGGGGGTGGGCGTGGCCGAGGCTCACCGACCGCAGCCCTGACCCGTACTCGATGTAGCGGTTGTCGTCGATGTCCCACACATGGGCACCGCGGCCGTGACTGATGACCGGGGCCAGGTCCTCGGGGTACTGGTCGTCGCCCTTGGCGTACGTGTGCGCGCCCCCGGGGATCATGGCGTGCAGCCGCTCGTTCGCCTTCCGCGACCGGGGCATGAGGAACTCTTCGGTCTCTTCCGTCTCTTCGGTGTCCACGCTGACGTCAGCTCTCTTTCTGCTTCAGGACCTCGGCGAGGCTCGGCGCCTTCCGGTCCCGCTCGGACATCGACATGACCGGCAGCGGCCACGGAATGGCGAGCTCCGGGTCGTCGAAGGCGATCGTCACGTCCTCGGCCGGATCGTGCGGCCGGTCGATGCGGTACGAGGTGTCTGCGGTCTCGGTCAGCGCCTGGAAGCCGTGCGCGCACCCCGCCGGGATGTACAGGGTCACCTGCGTCTCGCCGGACAGCTCGAAGGAGGCCACGTTGCGGTAGGTCGGCGAGTTGGGCCGCAGGTCCACGACGACGTCGAAGACCTTCCCGTACGAGCACCGCACCAGCTTGGCCTCACCGGCTCCGGAGCGCAGGTGCAGGCCGCGCAGCACGCCCCGGGCGGAGCGGGACAGGCTGTCCTGGATGAAGGCGTCCGGGTCGAGGCCCACCGAGCGGACCACGTCGGCGTCGAAGGTGCGGCAGAAGAAGCCGCGTTCGTCGGCGTACGGCGTCGGTTCGAACAGGTACGCCCCGTCGATCGCCGGGACTTCGGTGGCCTTCATCGTGTCTCCCGCAGGGCGTGGGCGTGGGTGGGGTTGCTCGCGGGGACCGCCGGGAACAGAGCCGCGGTCAAGGCGGTGAACTGGTGCTCGAGGCGCCGGACGGCGTCCAGGTTCCGCTCGGCGAGAGTCCGCCGTAACTCCGCCGATCGCTCCTCCAGTTCCCGGAACTGTTCGAGCAGCCGGTCGGCGTCGACCTCGCGGGCCGGGTGGCAGTAGGCGGCAAGACCCATCTGATTCATGAGCGCGTCGCTCTTGGCCGCGTAGCTGAGTGCGAGCGTCGGCGTGCCGACCTTCAGCGCGCAGATCAGGTTGTGATAGCGGGTCGCCACCACGGTGTCGGCGGCCGCCGTCTCCTTCATCAGGTCGGCGAGCGAGGACGCCTCGGCGGCGGTGACCAGCGGCGAGTCCACCGCGTCGAGGATCGCGGCGACCACCGGCGCGTCGCATGCGTCGCCGGTGAGCAGCCGGACCGGCCTGCCGTCCTCGACGAGGGCCCGGACGAAGCGGGTCGTCCCGTCGAGGTAGCGCCGGTGGATCTCCTCGGCCCGGGCGCGGTCGTCGTTGTTGCCGTGGAAGTCCATGACGCCGACGCAGACCGGGCCCGGCGAATCCGAGGGCGTGCTCGCAGTCGGAGGCGGCAGCGTCGGCAGGGCGAAGGCGAGGTCCGGGTAGACCTCGTCGCGCGCGGTGTCCACGCCCATCGCCCGCATCGCGTCGCGGGACAGGGTGTCCCGGTACGACCGGTAGGTGGCGAGCCGCGCCGACCAGCGCACCAGGGCCCGCGTCGGCCGGTCGCTGATCGCGGCGGCGCCGACGCCGACGAGCGCCACCCGGGTGCCGACCAGGCGCCCTGACGCGCAGAGCAGGAACAGCGAGTACGGGAAGCCCCACGGCCGCAGCGGCAGCGTGGCCTCGAGGACGCCCATGCCCGGCACGATCACCACGTCGTGCCGGCGCACCCAGGCAGCGGTGCGGAAGACGTCGATGAGTTTGCCGAGTCCCTTCGCCGCGACCGCTCCTGCCCGCGACGCGGTCCGGTACTCGCCGCGATACCAGTGCAGCCGCGTCGCGGGGATCCGGTACCGGGTCGCGACGGCCTCGGGCCCGCCGCACAGCGCGTCCACGACCGCCTCCGGGTGCGCGGCGCGGAGGTAGCCGAGCACGGCTTCGAGCGACCCGTCATTGCCGAGGTTGCCGGAGCCGAGCAGGCCGAACACGCCGACGCGCACCGGGGTCGCGTCCGCGGACTTCATGCCTGCCTCCCTTCACGGCCCTCATGACCCTCACGGCCCTCACGACCTTCACGTCCGGCGACGAGGGCGTCGACGGAGACAGTGAGCTGGGCCGGGTCGACCGGGGCGCGGTCCTCGACCCGCTCTCCGGCGCCCGGCCGGACCCGGCTGGTCATCCACGCGGCCAGGTGGAGGTAGCACGCGCGCCGGTCGGCCGCGGACAACGGCGCCCGCCGGATCGCCGAGACGAAGCCCAGGACGTACTCGGCGAGCAGCCGGGGCGTCGGGTGCAGCGGGCCCGCCCGGCGCGGGTCCAGGTTGACGGACCGGGAACGCTTGGACGGGTTCGCCCGCTCGGCGCGGGTGGGGTGGTCGCGGCGGAAGTACAGCAGCTCCGGCACCTGGTGGAAGGGCCCGTGCAGACCGATCTCGGCGACGAACGTGCGGTCCGCGTGGTGATAGCTGTCGTGCGGCTTCACCCGGCGCAGCACGTCGGCCCGCATCACCCCGTAGAAGTCGTCGCCGCCGGGCTCGAACAGCATGCTGCGGAAGCGCTTCGGCGCGTGTGGCGAGTCGGTGGTGAGCGTGTACTCGTAAGGGACCGTCACCTTGCCGTCGCCGTCGATGACCGCCTGGTCGGCGTGCGCGAGGATCACCTCCGGACGCTCGTCCAAGGCCTCCACGCAGCGTCGCAGCAGGTCCCGGGCGTACAGGTCGTCGTGCGACGCCCACTTGAACAGCTCGCCGCGGCACTGGGTGAACACGTAGTTGTGGTTCGGCGCGGCGCCGATGTTCCGGGGCAGCCGGATGTACCGGATGCGTGAGTCCCGCGCGGCGTACTTGCGGCAGATCTCCTGGGTCCCGTCGGTCGAGGCGTTGTCGGAGATGACCAGCTCGAAGTCCTCGTACGTCTGGCCGAGCAGGGCGTCGAGCGCCTCGGCGAGGTACTCCTCGCCGTTGTAGACGGGCAGGCCGATGCTCAGCCGGGGTTGGGCGGTCATTGCGTCCTCACTTCGGGGATGGGGTGGTGGTGGCGCTCGCGCAGGGCGGACCGCAGCTGCTGCCACCACACGGCCGAGCTGCAAACGGTCGCGGCGGCGACGCCCCAGGCCGATCCGGCCGTGCCGGCCAGGGCCGCACCGCCGAGCCCGCCGCCGACATAGCAGGCGGAGGCGAACAGTTGACAGCGCAGGCTGCGCCGGGCCGCGGCGAGCGCGCGCAGCCCGGCCGCCGCGCCGGTGCCGAGACCGGCGCCCACGACGCCGAGCGTGGCGGGCAGGATGAGCGCCGAGGCGGAGGGCCAGACGCCGCCGAGCACGAACTCGCCCGCCTGGTCCGGCACGAGGAGCAGCGCCGCGCCCCAGAGCAGGGCGGCGGCGGCCTGTCCGCCGCCAAGGACGAGGCAGAACGTGCCGAGGCGGTGCGGGGCCTGCCGCAGCACCCGTGCCGCCTCCGCGACGGTGACCAGTGAAAGCCCCATCAGTACGGCGAGGAACGGGCCGAGCAGGAGCTCGGCACCCCGCACCGCACCCACCGCACCGACCCCGACGATCGCGCCGAGCCCGTACGCCCGCAGCTGGCTCGCGCCACTGTTGCTGACGTTCTCGACCAGGTACCGGTAGCTGAGGTCGCGGTGCTCGCGAAGCCACGCGCGCGCCCCGCTCAGCTGGGGCCGGATAGCGGACTGGAAGCAGCCGTACACCGCGGCCACCGCGGCGGACGCGCCCCAGGCGAGCACGAACGCGGCCACGCTGCCCACGCGGGCCGCCACCACCATGGCAGGGACGAGCGCGACGCCCCACACGAGGTCGTTGACGAACGCCTTCTTGCCGGTGCCCGCGGCGAAGAACGCGAACCGCCAGGCGTCCTGCAGCAGCAGCGCGGGCAGTACCACGCCGAGGCAGGCGAACGCGGGCCCCACGCGGCCGCCGAGGCCGAGCCCGACCAGCAGACACAGTGCGCCGAGTGCGACACCCACGCCGAGCGCGGCACCCGACGACCGGGCCACCGCCGCGCGCCAGGGCGCGGTCGGTGCGCCGCTGAAGCGCACCACGAGCGGGTCGGTGGCGAGGCCGCGGGAGACGTTGAGCACCACGCCGTAGGTCACCCAGGCCAGGCTGAACACACCGAACGCGGTCACGCCGAGGGAGCGTGCCACGTAGATGCCCACCGCGAAGTTGGTCATGCTGGAGGCCGCCTGGTCGGCAAGGCCCCAGGAGAGGCGGCCGACCATGGCCCGCTTGGCGGTCCGCTTCTCCCCCTCGGCGGCCATCGGCGTCATGCCTTGATCAGTCCGGCGCCCTGCAGGGCGCCGGCCGCGACGGCGACGGTGTCGAAGGGCAGCCCGGACCGCTCGGCGACGTCGAGCAGACTGTGCTTGCCGTCGGAGAGATTGAGCACCCAGAGCATGGCCATCTGCGCCTGCTTCGCGTCGCTGCGTCCGCCGACCGCGTCGTACAACCCGCGTCGCCCCAGCTGTGGTTCGCCGTAGGGACTGAGGTTGAGATAGCTCCGGTTGCGGTCCAGGACGTCGAATGCCTCGCGGCAGACGGCGAGCGTGTCCGCCATCGCCTTAGGGGAGACGAAGTCCGGGTTGTCCGCCGAGGTGTGGTACTCCGGATAGTCGGCGTACGGGGTCCGGCTGAGCGAGCCCACACCGAGATCGAACCCGGGCGAGCAGAACTGCCGCTCGTCGTAGCCGTACGGAGTGAACTCCTTTACGCGGTGCGGGCGTTCGGACGCGGTGAGCACATGCCGCATCACCCGGTCGATCTCCGCGTCGCCGCGCCCGCTCTGTTTGTACGTCAGCTGGCCCGAGTCGCCGGCGCAGGCCAGCACGATGCCGTGCTTGACCTGCTCCACCCGCTCCCTGTTGCGCGCAAGCCAGGTGATCGCCCCGATGGTGCCGGGCGCGAAGATGAACCGGTAGGTGTAGTACGGCGTCTTCTCGGCCAGCTCCCGGGCCAGGAACGTCGCCACCGCGATACCGGCCAGATTGTCGTTGGCCAGCGACGGGTGGCAGACGTGGCAGGAGACGATCACCTCGTCGGGGACCTGCCCGGGGACCACGTGCTCGGCGTAGGTGAGGTGGCCGTCGGCGAGTGTGGAGTCGATACGCACCTCGTACTCGCCGTCCGGCAGCCCGTCCAAGGTCTCCTGGGCCAGGCAGAACCCCCAGTCCGGCTTGTAGTAACTGGTGCGGTACGGCACCCAACTCGGGTGCTCCGGCAGGGTGTACAGGTGATCGCGCAGCTCGGCGAGCGGCATGGTCCGCGACACCGGCACGCTGTAGCCGAGCACGTGCAGGCTGGACGCGGCGAAGTCGACGACACGGTTGCCGTCGGCGTCGGCGACGTACGCGTCACGGATGTTCCACTCCTGCGGCACCGTCCAGTCGAGCACCTGCGTCCCGGTCGGCACCTCGTGCATCCGCAGCGGGACGTACTCGTCGACGATCTTCAGGGTGGCGCGCACACCGTCCCCCGTGATGCTCCGGCACAGCGGGTAGAGACGCTCCACCAGCGCGTGCATCTCCTCGCCCGCCGTGGTCATCGGCGCCACCGCAGGGTGTCGTCGACGGCACCGGCTTCGGACGCCGAACGCAGCACGGCGAGGCGGGTGAAGCGCTGCTCGAAGTCCTCCCGGGTCAGCCCGTGCCTGCGGTAGGCGTCGGCGAGTTCGAGCGCGCCCTGCTTGACCGTCCACTCGCAGTCGAAGCCGGGGATCGCGGCGCGGAACCGGGCGAAGTCCACCCGGTACGACCGTGGGTCGGCGCCGTTCTCCCCGGTGATCCGCACCTTCGCGCCGGACACCGCCTCGGCGACCTGCTCGGCGATCTCGGCGACCGTGACGTTGTTGATCTCGCTGCCGATGTTGAACGCCCGGTCGTGCACGGCTTCGCGCGGCGCGGTCAGCGCGGCGGTGAAGGCCTGTGCGATGTCGGCGGCGTGCACCAGCGGGCGCCAGGGGGTGCCGTCGGAGAGTACGAGCACCTCGCCGGACAGGAGCGCGTGGCCCACCAGGTTGTTCAGGACGATGTCGGCGCGCAGCCGGGGCGAGTAGCCGAAGGCGGTGGCGTTGCGCATGAACACCGGGCTGAAGTCGCCGTCGGCGAGCGCGTGCAGGTCGTCCTCGACCCGCACCTTGGACTCCGCGTACGGAGTCACCGGGCGCAGCGGGGCGTCCTCGGTCACCAGGTCGTCACCGCCGGCGGCCCCGTAGACCGAGCAGGTCGACGCGTACAGGAAGCGCCGTACTCCCGCGTCGTGGGCGAGGCGGGCAAGCCGTACGGACGCGTGGTGGTTGATGTCGTAGGTGAGGTCCGGCGCAAGCGATCCCAGTGGGTCGTTGGAGAGCGCGGCCAGGTGGATCACGGCGTCCACCCCGGCCACGTGTTCGGCCGTGACGTCGCGAAGGTCCACCCGGTGTCCGGACGGGTCCGCGGGCTGCGGGCCAAGGACGCAGTCCGCGAACAGACCGGCGTCGAGACCGACGACTTCGTGCCCGGCGGCGGCGAGGACCGGGGCCATCACGGTGCCCAGATACCCCTGGTGTCCGGTGAGCAGTACGCGCAAGGTTCATTCCCCCAGGTTGGAAGTGTCGAGATTGAGCGTGAGCTTGGTGACGGCGAACGCCTCGGCGTAGCGCGCGTGGCATTCGATCCCGCGGATGCGTGCGAGACCGAGGAAGGCCTCCCGGTCGTACCAGGGCCGGTGCCGCTGCGAGGGGTAGTGCTCCTGCAACAGCCGCACCTTCTGTTCGGCGATCTGAGGCGACAGCGGCTGGTACGACGTCGGACGGCCGAGATCGCCGTCCCACTTGACGATCTCGTAGCCGAGCACGAGGTGGTCGCGGAACGCGGTGGGGATCAGCCGCGCCAGGCCGCGGTGGTCCTGATGCGCGTCATCGGTGCGCGGAGCGAGCACGAGATCCGGGTCGGTCCGAGCACGCAGCTCCTCGACCGCGGCCTTGGCCTCCTCCCACTGCGCGGGCAGTCGGCCGTCCGCCAGCTTGAGGACGGTCAGGCGCAGATCGGCGCCCGGGCAGAAGGCGGTGAGCGCGGCCTGCTCCTCCTGCTCCCGGTCGCTGCCACCGCCGGAGAGCACGAGGGCGTCGACGCGGATGCCCGGGTGCGCCAGGCACATCGTCAGGAGTGTGCCACCCGCACCGATGGCGATGTCGTCGCAGTGGGCGCCCACCGCGACGATCCGTCTCAGGGGTCCGGCCCCGAGCCGGATCACGCCCGCACGCCCACGGTGTCGCGTTCCCACACGGCCCACGGGCGGTCGCCCCGGGTGTAGGCGTCGTCGAGCGCGGCCCGCTCCTTCACGGTGTCGGTCGGCTTCCAGAAACCGCGGTGCTGGTGCGCCACGAGACGGCCCTGCTTGGCCAGTTGGCCGCATCCGTCGGCGACCAGGTCCCCGTTCTCCGGTATGTGGTCGAAGACCTCCTGGCGGAGCACGAAGTAGCCGCCGTTCTCCCACATCGGCAGTTCGCTCACCGGGGTGATGCCGTCCACCAGGCCGTCCTCGCCCAACTCCACGCAGTGGAAGGAGGACTGCGGCGGCACCACCATCATCGACGCGCCGGCATCACGCAGGGCGAACCGGTCGATCATCTGGGGCAGCGGGGCGTCGGTGAGCACGTCGGCGTAGTTGGCGAGGAACATCTCGTCGCCGTCCAGGTGGTGGCGCACCCGGCGCAGCCGCTCCCCGATGGGAGACTCGATGCCGGTCTGCGCGAACGTGATCGTCCAGTCCGAGATGTCGGTGGAGAGCAGCTCGGGCCGCCCGCCCCGCAGCACGAAGTCGTTGGACGTCGTCTCCTCGTAGTTGAGGAAGAAGTCCTTGATGTGATGGGCGCCGTACCCCAGGCACAGGATGAACTCCGTGTGCCCGAAGTGCGCGTAGTAGCGCATGACATGCCAGATCAGCGGACGCGGGCCGACCATCGCCATCGGCTTGGGCACGTCGTCGGCGGCGCCGCTGCGCATCCGCATCCCGTAACCGCCGCAGAACAGTACGACCTTCATGCTGTGCCCTCTCCAGACGTGGCCTCGACAATGCTCAGTTCCGGGATGGGAAAGACAAGACGGCCGCCCCAGTCGTGCACGAAGGACAGCTGCTCGACCAGTTCGGCCCGCAGGTTCCACGGGAGGACGAGGACGTAGTCCGGTCGGTCGGCGGCTATCTGCTCGGGCGGCAGGATCGGGATGCGGGTGCCCGGGGTGAACCTGCCGTGCTTGTAGGGGTTGCGGTCGACCGTGTACGGGAGCAGGTCGGGCCGGATGCCGCAGTGGTTGAGCAGGGTGTTGCCCTTGCCCGGGGCGCCGTAGCCGACGACCGTCTCGCCGCGCTCGGCCGCCTCGATGAGGAACTTGAGGAGGTCCCGGCGCACCTTGGCAACCCGGGCGGAGAACTCGGTGTACCCGGAAAGGTCCTGAAGCCCGGCGGCCTTCTCCCGGTCGAGCACCTCGGCCACCCGCTGGGACGGCTCGCCGGCCACCTCGGCCGGCCGGGCCCACAGCCGGATGGAGCCGCCGTGCGTGGGCAGCAACTCGACGTCCACGAGGGCGAGTCCGCCGCTCGCGAGCGCTCGGGCCGCGGACGCGACCGTGTAGTACTGGAAGTGCTCGTGGTAGATCGTGTCGTACTGGTTCTCCTCGATCAGGGTCAGCAGGTGCTGCACCTCGATGGAGACCCAGCCGTCGTCGGCGACCAGGGCGCGAAGACCCTGGGTGAACCCGACCACGTCGGGGATGTGCGCGTACACGTTGTTGGCCACGACCAGGTCGGCCGGGCCGTGCTCGGCGCGGACGGCCGAGCCGGTGTCGGGGGACAGGAACTCCGTGAGTGTCGGCACACCCGCGTCCCGCGCCGCCGCGCCGACGTTCACCGACGGCTCGACGCCGAGGCAGCGGATCCCCCGGTCCACCACGTGCCTCAGCAGGTATCCGTCGTTGCTCGCGACCTCGACCACGAAGGCGTCGGGGCCAAGACCCACCCGCTGTACGGCGTCGGCGACGAAGGTGCGCGCGTGCTCCACCCAGGACGTCGAGAAGGAGGAGAAGTACGCGTACTCGCTGAACGTCTCCTCCGGCGTGATCAGCGGAGGGATCTGCGCGAGCCAGCAGTCGGTGCAGACCCGAAGGTGCAGCGGGTACGCCGGTTCAGCGTTGTCCAGTTGGTCCGCGGCGAGGAAACTCTCGCACGGCGGGGTCGCCCCCAGATCGACGACGCTCCCCATCGCCGTCGAGCCGCAGAGTCGGCATCGTGTCATCTACTTCCCCCATTTCTGCTCGTGCGGGTGCCCCGCCGCGAGCCAGTGCTTTCTTCCCCTACCGGCGGCGGGCTCTCCCCGCCGCCGGACCGCACCGCGATCGCGGTGCGGTACCCCTCCACCAGGCGCTCGAGACCGACGGCCGGGCTGAAGTCCCGTTCGTAACGGCGCCGGGCCGCCTGGCCCATCTCCTGGTTGCGGGCCGGTTCGGCCGTGATCCGGCGCATGCAGGACGCGAGCGATCCGGGATCGCCCGGCTGGTGCAGAAACCCGGCCACCCCGTCCTCGATGAGTTCGACGAAGGAGCCGTGACCGGCCGCGACAGCCGGGACCCCCGCCGCCATCGCCTCCGCGACCACCAGGCCGAACGTCTCGAGGGCCGTCGAGGGGGCCACCACGGTGACCGCCCGCGCGACGGCCTGCCTGCACTGGGCCGGGTCGAGCAGGCCGACGTACCGCACGTCGTCCCGGCCCGCCGCCCAGGCGGTCACCTCGTCCGCCAGCGGCCCCGCGCCCGCGATCACGAGCGGCACGCCCACACCGCCGTCCGCGGCGAGCGCGTCCCACGCGGTCATGAGCACTCGCACGCCCTTGATCTCCGCGAGTCGGCCGAGGAAGAGCACATGCTCACCCGCGCCCGATCGGCGGGCGTCCGGGTCGGGCACGAAGTTGTGCTTGACCGTGAGGCGCTCGGGTGGCATGCCGGACCGCACCAGGACGTCGCGCTGCGCCGCGGAGATGCAGAAGAAGCGCTCCACGCCGGACCACCACCGCCGCCGGTTGACCGCCTGACTGACCGCGAGCGGCACCGTCGCGAGGCGGGAGCCTCGGTAGCAGCCGTGCCGGACGGCGGGCAGCGCCGTCGCCGACCCGACGCACTCGGTGCACGGCCGACCGTCCCGGTGCAGCGTGCCGGGCAGGCAGACCTGGGTGTAGTTGTGCAGCGTGGCGACGGCGGGCACGTCGGCGTCGGCGCAGGCCGCGAGCACCGCGGGCGACAGGAGCGGGAAGACGTTGTGGACGTGCACCACGTCGGGGCGTGAGGTGCGCAGCCGGGTGGCGAGCTCCGAGCGGACCGCGGGGTTCCACGGCACGAGCAGCGGCACCGCGGCCTTGGACAGGAGGGACCGGGCGGCGATGTCGTCGCTGCGCCGCTCGAACACCTCGACCCGGTGGCCGGCCGCGCGCAGCAGCCCCACCTCCTGGTCGACGACGACGTTCTCCCCGCTCGGCTGCGCCGATGAGTAGCGGTTGTGCACCACAAGGATGTGCATGGTCAGATCACTTCCGGTCCTGGGCCCAGCGCGGGACACGTCGTCGGGGGATGGTGGGCTTCGGCAGGTCCGTGGCCGCGGCGGGGACCGCGAGGAGCGAGGCGGCCAGGGCGAGATGCAGCAGATACGGCGAGGCGTCGCCGAGACCGGCCTCGGTGTACGACGACATCGCGACGTAACTGATCAGGAAGATCGCGCAGGCCCTCGGCAGCGACGGCGGCCGCAGCAGCGCGACGCCGCCGAGCACGATGATGATCAAGGCCACGAGGGCGACGCCGATCAGGCCCTGCTCGTTGTAGACGGCCAGCCAGCTGTTGTCGATCGGAAGGCCGCCGAACGACTTGTCGCCGAGGCCCGCGCCGAACATCTGCTCCGCGGTCGTCCGGGGCGCCGAGAGGAGGGCGTCCCAGACCTTGGCCCGACCGGTGAGACTGCTGAAGTTCTCCTCGCTCTGCCCGCGCAGGAACCATGCCTGCACCGCGGAGGCGAACCCCACCGCGGCCACCACGGCGATCAGCACCGTCCAGGTGAAGAACCGGCGGGCGGCGGCGCTGGTCAGGAGGAGCGAGCCGATCGCCAACGTCAACCCGACGATCAGGCCGAGGGTGGCCGTCCGGGTATGGGTCATCGCGAGCAGCACGAGTGACGGCACGATGACGAGGGCCGCGCTGGACCTGTCGATCCGGCGGCCAAGGACGAGCAGCACGGTGAGGCCGATGATCACCGCGGCGTACTGTCCGATCTGCGGTGGGGTGAGCGGCCACAACGCGCCGACGAGACGTCCGCCGTACAGCTCGGGCATGGCCGCGCCCGGTGAGATGAGCAGGCCGGCGACCACTGACACGAGCACCGCGAAGTACATCCGGATGTGGCTCTGGACGAACGTCAGGCTGCCGTCCCACCACCGGCTGAGCAGCCACAACGTGCCGACGAAGAGAGCGAGGCGGGTGCAGCGGAACAGCGCGCCGAACCCGACGTCCAGGTGCGCGCTGGAGACCACGCTCGGCACCAGGAGCAGGGTGAGCAGGAGCACGAAGGCGCTGGCTCGGATGCGCAGCCGGAGATTGATGGCGAGCGCCAGCGCGAACGCGGCGACCAGCGCGCCCATGGTGACCAACTGGATGAGGGAGCGGGGCAGCGGGACGATGGTCTTCGCCCCGGCGGAGCCGAGCGTGTTGAGGCCAAGGAGGGCCCAGACGATCCCGACGCTCTTCGGCGTGCCGGCCGGGCGCAGTCCGGTGCCGGGCCGCGTGCCCGCCGTGTCCCGTCCGCCGGGCAGCAGCCCAGCGCTCCTGGGAGCCTCGCCCATCTCAACCACCGGCCCGCGGTGAGAAGGTGCTGTCCGCGTCCTGCTCGTACGGCGCGCGCTGCCACTGCCCGGAGTCGAGCACCCGGCTCGGGTCGTGGGCGACGAATTTCCACGCACCGAGATAGACGTTGTCGTGCCAGCGGTTGTGCTGCTTGAGGGTGATCGCCTCAGCCACGCCCTCGCCCTTGTACGGCGACCAGTCCGGATAGGTGCCGTAGTTGCCGAGGACCGCCATGCGGTCGCACCGCTCCGCGCACTTGACGACGGACTTGTCCAGGACGAAGCGGTTGTCGTGGATGTCCACCCGCTGGGTCTTCCACCGGCAGTCGGCCTTGAGCGGCGCCTTGGCGATCGTCGGCTTCGCGCAGCGGTCCTTCTTCTTCACCAGCAACGTGCAGTCACCGGAGGAGGTGTTGGCCGGGCTGTTGCAGAACCGGTCGGCGTTCTCCCACAGGGTGATGCCGTTCCAGTTGTTCTCCAGCACGTTCCGGTATATCTCGATCTTGTCCGTGCGGGCTTTGACCCGCGGTTCGCCGCCGGCCTCGGACACGTAGACGGTCGCGTACGGGAAGGCGTCGTCGCGGTCGGCGGACCTGCGGCCCTCGACCCAGTTGTTCCGCCGGATCGTGTTGTCGCGGACGACCGCGTTGTAGCTGATCTCGTAGATCAGCGCGGCGCCGTCGTTGCCCTCGATCACGTTCTTCTCGATGCGGAAGTCGTTGTTGTTGGTGTCCGCCCACAACCCGGTTCCGCGGTTGTCGTGCACCCAGTTGCCGCGTATGTCGGCGCCGTCGACGGCCCAGAACTTGATGCCCCCGGTGCAGCCGCAGCCCGGCTTCCGCCGCTCCCAGTCGCCGGTGTTGTTGCCCACGATCTCGTTGTTCTCGACGACGAGGCCGCGGATGGAGTTACCGGCCTTGAACGCGTTCATTCCGTACTGCCCGTTGTCGCGCAGGCAGTTCGCGCGGACCCGCTGGTGGGCGCCGGCCATCAGCCCGGCGCCGGAGTTCCGCTGGATCGTCGCGTGCTCGATCACCCACCCGTCGGCCGACTCGTGGTTGACCACGCCCTCGTCCGGCGGCGACACGAAACGCTGCACGGTCAGATAGCTGATGGTGACGTCGGGGGCGGTACCGCTGAACGCGTACGCGTTCTTCTTCCGGCCGTCGAGCACCGCGCCCGGCGCGCCGATGTAGCGGTTGCCCTTCTTGGGGATGACCTGGGCATAGCGGTCCGGGTCGAGCCTGTGCTTGCCCGGTCGCAGCCAGAACGTGGTGTTCGGAGGGCTGCTCTTGGTCTTCGCGGCCAGGTCACCGACCTTCGCGGGATCGACCTTCACCGCGCCCGCCGGCGCCTTCGCGGGACCGGCCGCGGGGTTGGCGCAGACCCGGGCCACGGATCGGGCCGCGGATGTGGACGGCGCGACGGTCGGCTCGGCCCGGTCGCTCGACGCGCTGTCACAGCCGGTCGCCAACAGGGCGAGCGCTACCACGGGCAACGCCCGGTTCCGCCACTTGATCCCCACGCGTCCCCTCCCTAGCCCTGGAACCTGAGTACGGTCGTGAACTCCTCGGAGCCACCGGCGAAACCGGTGCCGACCAGCGTGGTGGCGGGCTCCTTGCGTCCGAAGCCGGGGGAGTACCAGCCGAGCGGCGGGTCACTCTCGCCGCGGTGCGCCCGCCAGTTCAGCTGTCCGGGCAGGTCGAGCACCGCGGAGCGCTCCTCGCCGTCCCGGGTCCAGGTGAGCACGGCCCGGTTTCTCTCCAAAACGGCGGTGATGGCCGGGCCGAGGTGGAACGCCAGGCGCGCGGCCCTGCCGGGGCCGCGCATCTCGTCGACCACCCGCAACTCCTGTGCTGCGGACTCCAGTTCCACCCGGCGGCGGTGCACGGAGTGCTGGTAACCGTCGTGCTCGCCGCACCAGCGGGCCACGCTCTCGTCGGATGCGTCCGCGACCAGGACCCGGCTGCGGGCATGCCGGGTCCACAGGAACGGGCCACCGGAGACGGACTGGTCCCCGTCGTCCAGTTGCAGGGTGTTGTGGCCGAGGGTCGAGCGGAAGTACCGCCGCCACTCGGGCTGCCCGTGGTAGCAGAACGTCCCCGGGTCGGCGAGCACATCGACCCCGTCGTGCCGCACCTCCACGGACAGCGCGTCCGCGTGGGCATGCGCGGCGATGGCCAGGAATCCGTGCGGACCACCGTCGCAGCGGCACCAGATCTCCCCCGGACCGCGCAGGATGGTCATGCCCGCGTCGGCGAAGTGAGCCGGTCGGGTTGCCGGACGGGTCACGGCCGGTGCGGTCCCCTTGTTCGGGTACGGCCGGACGAGCGCGGCAAGCAGCGGGGTGCGCACATCGGCGCCGGTCACCGTCGGCCACCAGGTGAGCCGGCCGAACACGGCGTCCCCGGTGGCAAGGAGCGAGGCCCAGCGGTCGGTGCCCGCGCCGTCCACGATCAGACCGTGCCCGTCGTCCGCGTCCCCTTGGCGCGGCGGCCGCAGGCGGCTGTCCACGATGGCCGCGAGCGCGTCGGTCATCCGCAGCAGCACCAGATGGACGGACGCGGGGACCGGTACTCCGGCGGCATCCGCCTCGGCCACCGCGGCCAGGCCGAGTTCGAGGACAAGTCCGTGATACTCGGTGGCCAGCTCGCGGTTGAGGCCGGAGGGGAAGGTGTTGCTTCGCAGGTGGCGTTCGAGGGAGCGCAGCGCATCGGCCCGCCAGCGCGCCGATGAGGGGAACCACCCGAACGCGCAGGCCGCCGCCAACTGCCCGGCGGCTTCGGCGATGACGTGGTTGTTCGCCGAAGAACCCCGGCTGGGGAACGCGGCGAGCCAGCGCTGGTGGTGCCAGATCTGGTGATGAGCCACCGGGTTGTCCTCGAAGAGACCGGCCGCGCCCGGCCAGCCGTCGAGCAGCCGGCGGATCCACACCCAGGACAGGAGCCGGATGCCCAGCTCGATGCCGCTGATCCAGTGCACGCCGCGCAGCGGTGGGTTGGCCGCCCACCACGACCGCAGGTGTGCGGCCACTCGCTCGGCGTACCGCTCGTCCCCGGTGACCGCGTAAGCGGCGGCGAGCACGGTGAGGTACTGATGCCGGGACGGCTCCCAGATCTGCTTGATGTCCCCGACCGCGTCCTCGTCGCGGTAGGGCACGTCGAAGGCGTAGCCCCACGGCGCCCGGCGCCCGGTCTTCGGGTCGTACCACCAGTCCGGGTCGGCCAGGTCGTCGCGGGCCACCCCGAAGTACTCGGCGTGGCCGTCCATCAGCCGGTCCGCCTCGGCGACGAGGCGCTTCGCGGCGTCCGGTGGCACCGCGGCGAACGTCCCGGCGGGCAGGACCGCGGTGAACCGGGCACCGGTCACGCTCGGGCAGTCGGGCGGCGCCGCCCGCCGCCAGCGCCGCCTGCGCACCGCGTCGCCCACCCGGCCGCCGACCTCCCGCGGTTCCATCCGGGAAAGGCGTCGCAGGTACCAGCCCGGACTCCCCGAGTTCACCGTCATTACGCCCCCGCCAGCGTCACCGGCGCGCCGCCGGCCAGGCCGGTCCGCACGGCGAGGGTGGCCGCCGTGGTGGCGACGAGGGACTCCAGCGGCACCGGCATCGGCCCGCCGGTCCGTACGGCCCTGATGAACGCGGCGAGTTCGGCGTTCTGGCCCTTGTCCCGGGCCTTGGGCAGCCGCGAACTCACCCACCGCTTGCGGCCGTACACCGACGAACGGACGAAGTCGTCGAGCCGCAGCACCTTGCCGTCCGCGACGAGGTCCAGCGTCTCCTTGGGGAATCCGGGCGCGCCGGTGGTGACGTAGCTGATGGTGGCGGTGGAGCCGTCCGGGTAGCGCAGCACGACCTGGAGGTCCTCGTTGCCGGACGTGGCGACCGCGTACACCGAGACCGGGTCGGCGTCGAGCAGCCAGCTCGCCGTGTCGATGAAGTGCCCGCCCTCGCCGGCGAACCGCGAGCCCTCGGTGCCTTGTCGGAGGTACCAGCTGCCGTGCCCGAGCTGGCCCGCGTTGATCAGGTAGCGCAGGCTCGCCGGACCGGTCCGGGCGCCGAACCGCGCCTTGGCCTCCCGCAGCAGCGGCGCGAACCGGCGGTTGAAGCCCACCTGCAGCCGGTCGTTGCCGGACTCCTCCACCGCCGCGAGCACACCGGCGAGATCGTCCTCGGTGAGGGCCAGGGGCTTCTCCACGAACACCGACTTGCCGGCGAGCAGGGCCTTTCGGGTCAGTTCGGCGTGCGAGCTGTGCCGGGTGACCACGAACACCGCGTCGATGGACGCGTCGCCGAGCACGGCGTCGAGATCGGTGGTGGCCCCGGCGAAGCCGAACTTCCGCTGGGCGTTGGCCGCGGACAGCGCCGTCGTGGTGACGACGGTCGACAGCTCGACGCCGTCGCGCTGTGCCAGGTGCGGAAGCAGCATCGACGTCGCGTAGTTTCCCGCGCCGACGAACGCGAGGCGTACCGGCGCCTTGGCGGACCGCGCCGGGGCGGACACCCGGTCGCCGCGTCGCACCGCGGGCACGGCCACCGTCGGGGCGACCGCTTCCTCGGCTTCCCCCGCTTCCCCTGCTTCCGCCGCGTGTTCGGGATAGCGGAACAGTACGGCCACGGCCTTCAAGTCGCCGTCCTTCAGACGCTGGTACGTCTCGACGGCGTCATCGAAGTCGGCGATGTGGGAGACCAGGGGCTCCACGTCGACGCGGCCGCGGGCCGCGAGATCGAGGAAGCACGCCAGGTTGCGGCGCTCGGTCCAGCGCACGTAGCCGATCGGGTAGTCCCGCCCATCGAGCTCGTACTCCGGGTCATAGCGCCCGGGTCCGTACGAACGGGAGAACCGGACGTCGAGCTCCTTCTCGTAGTACGCGTTCCACGGCAGGTCCAGACGGCACTTGCCGATGTCGACGACCCGGCCGCGGTCCCGGCTCAGATGGGCGGCCAGCTCGACGGGCTGGTTGCTGCCGCCGCCCGCGGCCAGGTACACCTGGTCCACACCGTGACCGCCGGTGAGCTCGGCGACGTAACTCTCCACGGCCGCGGAAGCGGGATCGCCGCAGGCCGCGGCGCCCAGGCGCTCGGCGAGCTCGCAGCGCGCCGGGTCGGGGTCGACCCCGACGACGCGGACTCCCGAGGCGGTGAGGAGCTGCGCCACCAGCTGCCCGATCAGCCCGAGGCCGATGACGAGCGCCACCTCTCCGAGCTGTGGCTCTCCCTGGCGGACGCCCTGCATCGCGATCGACCCGACGGTGCCGAAGGCCGCGTGCCGCGGCGCGAGGCCGTCCGGCACCGGGGCGTAGAGGTTCTTCGGCACCCAGTTCAACTCGGCGTGCAACGCGTGCTCATTGCCGGCGCAGGCCACGAGGTCGCCGACCTTCACGTCGTCGATCCCGGTGCCGACCTGCTCGACCACCCCGCACAGCGAGTAGCCGAGCGGCGTGTAGGAGTCCAGCTTGCCCATCACCTTGCGGTAGGTGGCGGGCACCCCGTTGGTGGCCACGCTCTGCATGACCTTGGCCACCTGGTCCGGCCGGGAGCGGGCCTTGCCCACCATCGACATGCCCGCCTCGGACACCTTCATGAGCTCGGTTCCGGTGGAGATCAGCGAGTAGGCGCTGCGGACCAGGACACCGTTCGGCTTGCACCCCGGCACCGGCACGTCGAGCAGCGCCAGTTCGCCGCTCTTGTAGTTCTGCACAACCTGTTTCACCCGAGCTCCTCTTGTTTCCACGCTGTCCACGCCGTTCACGCCATCGCCGTCCACGCCGTCAAGCCGCCTGGCTCTGGCCGGAGCCAGAAGTCGCGCCGCGATACCAGTACTCAAGGGTCAGCACATGCCACAGATGCTTGGAGAAGTCCCGCTGCCCGGCGGCGTCCTCGGCGACCATGCGCGCAAGCGCGTCGCGGCGCAGGATCCCGGAACTGACGAGCACACCGTCGTTCACCACCTCGCGCACAAGGGGTGCCAGATCCCGGCTCATCCAGGCGCGCAGCGGGGCGCTGAACAGACCCTTGGGCCGGTACACGATCTCCCGGGGCAGGATCGAGGTGGCCGCCTCCTTGAGCACGGCCTTGCCCTGCCGTCCTACGATCTTGCGATCGCCGGGCACGGCGAACGCCGCCTTGACCACCTCGACGTCCACGTACGGCACCCGCACCTCGGTCGAAGCGGCCATGCTGGAGCGGTCCGTGTAGGCGAGGTTCAGGCCCGGCAGGAACATCCGGGAGTCGCCGAGGCACATGCGGTTGACGAAGTCGTCGAGTTCGTTGTCCTGGTAGATGTCCGCGTGCTCGGTCAGTACGTCGTCGACCGTCCCGGCCAGGTCCGGATTGACCAGGGCGAGCAGCTCGTCCTGGTCGTACATGGTGTAGCTGCGCCGGAACGCGGTCTCCTCCGGCAGGCCGGCGAAGGAGAGGAACCGCTTCGCGAAGCGCACCGACCGATACCCCCGGCGGGCCGTGGCGACCGGCAGCCGGTCCACGGTCGATGACAGACCACGCCGCAGGGGCCCTGGGATGCGCTGGTAGCGCAGCGCGAGCACGTTGGCCAGGTGCTTGCGGTACCCGGCGAACAGCTCGTCGGCACCCATCCCCGAGAGCATCACCTTGACCCCGGCGTCCCGGGCGGCCGAGCAGATCAGGAAGGTGTTGATCGCGGCGGGGTCGCCGATCGGCTCGTCCAGGCTGTACGTCATCTGGGGCAGCAGGTCGAGCACGTTCGGAGCGATCTCGATCTCACGCAGGTCGATGCCGAACTGCTCGGCCACCTGCCGGGCATAGCGCAGATCGTCCGGCATCGCCTCGAACTTGGCGTCCTCGGGGCGGAATCCGATCGTGTAGGCGGCGATCCCGGGTTGGTGGCGGGCCGCGAGCGCGGTCAGATAGCTGGAGTCGAGGCCGCCGGAGAGGAAGGTCGCCACGGGTACGTCGGAGAGCAGGTGACGCCGGTTCGAATCCTCGACGATGGCCGCCAGGTCCGGCTGTTCGCCGCTGCGGGCGCGCTCCTGGCCCTCGGCGGCGACGTCCCGGAGGTTCCAGTACTGGCCGCGCTCCACCCGGCCGTCGGGCCTGCACCGCAGCCAGCTCCCCGGCGGCAGCTTCTCCGCTTCGCGGAACGCGCAGCGCGAGTCGGGCACCCAGTAGTACAGCAGCGAGGCCACAAGGGCCGCGTGGTCCACCTCGAGGGATCCGCCGGTCACGGCGGCGAGCGCCTTGAGCTCGGAGGCGAACATCAGGCCCGCGCCGCGCCGGAGCAGGAACAGCGGCTTGATGCCGAGCTGGTCGCGGGCGAGCACCAGTTCACCGGTTCGCTCGTCGAAGATCCCGAACGCGAACATGCCGCGCAGCCGGGGCAGGCAGTCGGTGCCCCAGCGCCGCCAGGCCTCCAGGAGCACCTCGGTGTCGGAGGTGCCGCGGAAGCGCACCCCGGTGGCTTCCAGCTCGGCACGCAGCTCGGGCGCGTTGTACAGCTCGCCGTTGTACGTGAGGGCGAGGCCGTCCGAGACCATCGGCTGGGCGCCGGTCTCGGACAGGTCGATGATCGCCAGCCTGCGGTGCCCGAGGTGTACTTCGCCCTCCCCGGTGGAGTGGCCGTAGCGGCCGGCCGCGTCCGGACCGCGGTGAGCGAGGGTTTCGGTGAGCCGGTCGGTCACGACCTTCCCGTCCGGCCATCGGTAAGTGCCTGCGATGCCACACATGTTCTACCGCGCTTCCTGGTCGCTGTCCGGGACTCGTACTGGCCGCGACGGTGGCTCCGTCAGCAGCCGTCCCGTCCCGTCCTGCCGGGCAAGTCGTTCGTTGTGGCCGCGCAGCGCGGTGTGCAGCCCGTCCCACAGGGTGCCGTCGGTCCTGTCCCGCGGATCGGGGTCGACGAGGACCACACCGATCACCGGAACGAGCAGGTCTCCGAGTTGCCGCGCCACGGTGTGCAGCCATGCGGTGCTGCCGTGTCCGGCCCGCACGACGAGCACGGTCTGGGTACCGAGGTCCTGGAGGCCGGTCCACGCCGTGCCGGGCGCGACCGAGCCGACGCCGAGCCGACGCACCTGACGCGGCACGGCCGCGGCACGGTCGACGCTGACCACGTCCGGGCCTCCCGCCTTCCGGCCGCGGTTGACGCGCTCCAGGGCCGGCAGACCATCGACGACGACCACAGGACCCTCCTCCGCCAGCGCCCTGGCGAGGTCCAGGGCGATCACGCTCGTACCGCGCGCACAGCCCAGTTCGAGGAGCGACACCGATTCCGCTGAGCCGCGCACGGTGCGGACCAGGGTCGCGATGAGCCGTTCGCGTTCCGTCCGGGTCCGCCGGGGATGCCACAGCCCCGCCGACCGGTGGGGTGCACGGCGCACCTCCGCGATGACCGAGGCGCCCAGGTTCACCGCGATCTCCCGGCGCAGCACGGGGCGGTCCCTGACCACCGAACCGACGGCGGCCACCGAGAGCCCGATGACGAGCCCGAGGACGAACCCGATCCCGGCGTTCGTGAGTGCGGCCATGGGCAGGGAGTGCTCCACCGCGCGCGGGGCGTCCACGATCTGCGTGCCGGCGATGAGCCGGGGCGCACCCATGCTCGCCTCCTCGGCGCGCTGGTCGAAATCGGCGATGCGTGAGGTGAGTTCGGCCCGGCGGGCGAAGAGCGACTCGATGTTCGCCGACCCCTGCGGGTCGCTCTCCGGCTTTCTTCCGCCGATCGACTCGTTGACCCGGGCGAGGTCGTCCCGCATGCGGTCACGCTGATCGCGCAGGGCCTTGGCCTCCGCCTTCGCGGCGTCCTGCATCCGCCTCACGTGATCCGCGATGAACGCGTCCGCGAGCGCCTTGACCCGGGCCACCGCTTCCTCGTCGCTGTCACCCGTCGCATCGATCTGCAGCAGGTTGTTGGTCAAGGCGGTCCCCCGGTAGTCCGGCATGAAGTCTTCCGGGAGTACCGGGGAGTTGAGAGACTTCAAGGCCTTGTCCGCGATCCGCGTGGTCTGCAACAGCTCCACGTCGGTGCGGATCAGCGTTCCGGTGTCGTTCGGCTGGTCCTCCTGATGTGCGACAAGAACCTTGGCCGCCGCGCTCGGCGGTGCGGGACGCAGGACCGCCACCGCCGCGCCGGCCAGCATCCCCAGTAGCGCCAGGGAGCACCAGAAGCGGCGGCGCCTGCGGATCGCCGCCACGAGTGCCTGAAGGTCGAGGAGCGGAGAGGTTGTTGACGACTCCGCAGTCGTGCTCGTCGTCACACTGAATCTCCTGTCGCGTGGCCGTGAACCGCGAGCGCCGGAGCGGCGTTGTCCGCGGCACGGCCGGTCGACTGCGTCGGACGGGCCCGGACGGCACCGGCGACGACGACGCCGACGACCTCATGCCTGCCGTCCGCGCACGCCCCGGCGATACCGGCGAGCTCTCCGGCGGTCCAGCTGCCCGCGCTGAGCACGACCAGGGCACCGGACTCGGTGTCGCGGTCCGGCATCACCGGCTGGGACACCGAGATGTCCACCACCCGCAGCACGGGGTACCCCCTGCTCGAAGAGCTGGGGGAGGGATCGCTCGTCGCCTCGGCCACGAGCTGTCCGGCGGCCCGGCGGGCGACCTCGTCACCCTCCGGTACGACGACCAGCAGCTGCCGGGCGGCCGGCAGCTGGGTCCGGAGCCGAGCGCACACCCGCCGGTAGCGGATCCGCCTCCCGGCCTCGTCGCCGGACGCCTGCGGGGCCGGTATGTCCCACCGGGTGTCGAGGCCGAGGAAATGGCGGATCCGAGCCCGCGGGCCGCTGTCCTTCGGCCGGTGCGCACGCCGTTCGTCCAGCACGTCGACGGTGCCGATGAGCGCCGAGCCCAGCGCCGCGGCGATCTCCGGTTCGGTGCGCAGTCTGCGATTCGTCCGTGCGGCGGCGAGATGGCCGATGACCGCGAACAGGAAGAACAGCAGCGCCCCGCCGGCGATGAGCTGCATTCTCGTCGGCGGCGCCTCGGCGGTGGGCAGGGCCGCGGGACCCATGACGACCATGCCGCCCTTGTCGCTCCCCGGGTCGGCCTGCTCCAGCTTCTGCATGGCCTCCTCCAGGGAGGTGCGCAACTTCTCGAGCGAGGTACGGGCCTCCACGCTCTCCACGGACTGACCCGGATCGGCCGCGTTGGCCAGGTCGGTGATGCGGCGGTTGGTCTCCGCCACCTTCTTCCGCAGTGCCTCGGGCTTCGTCGTCGCTTCGGGGGCGGCGCTGCCGCTCGCGATCCGTGTGGAGAACGCGACGAATTCCTTGGCCATGCGGTCGGAGAGCTGCTGAGCGCGCTTCGGGGTTTCGGCCGTGCCCGAGATGTTGATGATGTTTCCCTCGGTGGCCTTGGCACTCACCCGGTCGCGCAACTTGGCTCCGCCGCCCGACCAGTTGAGCGTGGCAGCCGTGCGGTCGACCACCTCCGAACTGGTCGCGATCTGCGCCTGGGTCAGCAGCTCGCGCTCCTCCCACTGCCCCGGCAGAAGTACCGATGCCGACGCCGTGTAGCGCGGAGGGAACAGCACCGAGGTGCCGTAGCCGACGAGCGCGCCCACCACCACGAGGGTGGTGAGGAGCCGCCAGCGCCGATGGAGAATACGCCCGACCGTGGCCAGGCGTATCGGGTCCTCGCTCAACGGCGCGGCCTCCTCCCCGTCCGGACCGGGCCACCCGCCGACAGCGCGGTGCGCTCACGGCAGGCGACGGCGTAGGCGGCGAGCAGCGACGCCTGCGAGTTCTGCCAGGAGAGCTGACCGCCGATCCGCTCCTGGCCGATCTTGCCCATCCGGGCCCGCTTCTCCGGATCGTCCAGGAGCAGCGTGATGAGCTCGGCGAACGCGGCCTCGTCGTTGGCGGGCGCGTACACCGCGGCGTCACCGGCGGAGACTCGCGCCTCCTTGAGGTCGAAGGAGACGATCGGCCGGCCCATCGCCATGTACTCGAGGACCTTGTTCATGGTCGACACGTCGTTGAGCGGGTTGCGCGGGTCGGGGGAGAGGCATACGTCCGCGGTGGAGAGGTAGCGCACCAGATCGGCGTCCGGAATGCGCCCGGTGAACTGCACCTGGTCGGAGAGCCCGAGCTGCTCGGACAGCTCCACCATCGCGTCGAAGGCGTCGCCTGAGCCGACGAACACCGCGTGCCAGTCGGTCCGCCCGAGCTCGTCGCGCAGTTTCGCCAGGGCCCGCAAGGCGTAGTCGACACCGTCCTGGGGTCCCATCACGCCGAGGTAGCACAGCAGATGAGGCTTGCCGCGCTTCAACTCCGGCTCGGGCGGCACCGGTTGGAACCGATCGATCTGGGGCGCGCTGCGCACCACGAAGACGTCCTGGGGTCGCTGACCGCCACGGCGTACCGCGACGTCCCGGTAGCTCTCGTTCGTGGCGAGCACGATGTCCGCGGCCCGGTAGGTCATCCGCTCAAGCGCGCACACGGCGCGGTAGAGCAGATCCTCGCCGCGGTCGAACCGGGAGAGGTACAGCTCGGGCACCAGGTCGTGCTGGTCGAAGATGAACCGCGCACCGCGCCGCTTCAGCCACAGCGCCGGCAGGAACAGCAGGTCGGGCGGGTTGCAGGCGTGGACCACGTCGACCGGGCCGACCTTCCGGGCCAGGCGGACCGTGTGCCACAACGCCGATCCGTACTCCCGCAGATAGCCGGCGGGTCCTCCGGTGGCCGCGCGCAACGGGTAGCGGTGGATGGCCACCCCGTCGATCTCCGCCTCCGCCTCCGTGTCCCGCTTACTGCCTTGGGGACAGATGACGTGCACGTTCCAGCCCGCGTCGCGCAGAGTCGTGCACTCCTGCCACACCCGCCGGTCGAACGGCACCGACAGGTTCTCCACCAGGATCAGCGCGCGCCGGTTCGACCGGTCGCCGCCTGTTGCGTTACCAAGCAAGGCCCACGTACCCCGGTTCGGTCCGGCGCGTCTCGGCGTCGGGAAGATGGATGAGGTCGACGATCACCGGTGTCTCGCCATGGGGCAGTGCCGAGAGGACGGCCGGCTCCTTGGTCCCGACCAGGCACACCTCGGAGTGCTGGAGCACCTCGTCGACGGAGTCGGCGAGCAGCTGCGCGAGGTGCGGAAGCCGGGTCTCGATGTACTCGCGGTTCGCGCCGAGCAGCCGGGAGAGGTTCACGTTGGGGTCGTAGATCCGCAGGTCGTACCCCTTGCCGTAGAGCCTCTCCGCCAGCTCTACGAGCGGGCTTTCGCGCAGGTCGTCGGTGCCGGGTTTGAAGGAGAGACCGAACATGCCCACCCGGCGCTTGCCGGTGCGCTCCACCAGCTCCACCGCGCGCTGCAGATGGTCGGCGTTGGAGGGCAGTACGTGGGAGAGGATGGGCACCGAGATGTCGGCCCGCTGCGCCGCGTGGACCAGGCTGCGCAAGTCCTTGGGCAGGCAGGAGCCACCGAAGGCGAAGCCGGGCCGCAGGTACGCGGAGCTGATGTTCAGTTTGCGGTCGGCCAGGAAGACGTCCATCACCTGGTGCGAGTCCACCCCGAGCGCCTGGCACACCGCGCCCAGCTCGTTCGCGAAGCCGATCTTGAGGCCGTGGAACGCGTTGTCCGCGTACTTGATCGCCTCGGCCGTCGGGATCGGCACCCGGAACACCTCGCCGGGCAAGCTGTCGTACAGCGCCGCCACCGCGTCGCCGCTCGCCGGGTCGATCTCGCCGACGACGGTCTTGGGCGGGTCGAAGAAGTCCCGCACGCTCGTGCCCTCGCGCAGGAACTCAGGGTTGACCGCGACTCCGAAGTCCACCCCGGCCGTGCCGCCGACGTGCTTCTCCAGGATCGGCACGAGCAGGTTCAGGCAGGTGCCCGGCAGCATGGTGCTGCGGAACACGACGGTCTGCCGCCCACCCCGCTCGGCCAGCGCGTCGCCTATCTCCTCGGTGACGCGCTCCAAGTACGTGGTGCACAGGCTGCCGTTGGGCTCCGACGGTGTGCCCACGCAGATGAGCGACACCTCACTGTCCATGATCGCCTCGCGGACGTCGCCGGTGGCGCGTAACGCCCCGGTCCGCACGACCTCGGCGATGAGCTCGCCGATCCGCTCCTCGACCACCGGGGCCTTGCCGTCGTTGACCAGGTCGACCTTCACCTGGTTGACGTCCACCCCGATGACCTCGTGGCCCATGCTGGCCAGGCACGCGGCCGACACACAGCCCACGTAGCCGAGCCCGAAAACGCTGACTCTCATGCCCCGTCCCTCCCCCCGGGCAGGCCCTTGCGGCCTGCCTTCGCCGCTTCGGCCGGACGCCGAACTCCGTGCATCAGTAGGCCCCCTGGCCGTAGAGCACCGCACGCAGCGTCTTCCACAAGATCACTGTGTCCAGGGCGAGCGACCAGTCCTCCACGTACCGCAGGTCGAGGCGGACCGCCTCTTCCCACGGCAGGTCGCTGCGTCCGCTGATCTGCCACAGGCCGGTGAGCCCGGGCTTGACGAGGAGACGCCGCCGGATGTCCGGGTCGTACGCGGCCGACTCCTCCGGCAACGGAGGCCGTGGACCGACGAGCGACATCGATCCGATGAGTACGTTGAAAAGCTGCGGGAGCTCGTCGATCGAGTACCGGCGCAGCACTGCTCCCACCCGGGTCACCCGCGGATCCCGGCGGAGCTTGAACAGCAGCCCCGCACCCTCGTTGCGGTCGGCCAGCGCGGCGCGTGCCCCGTCGGCCCCGGCGGCCATGGTGCGGAACTTGAGGATGGTGAACTCGTGGCCGTCCTTGCCGACTCTGCGCTGGCGGTAGAACGCCCCGCCCCGGCTCTCCGCCAGGACGAGCAGCGCGACGAGCACCATCAGCGGCGCGAAGAGCACCAGCAGGATCACCGCGCCCAGACGGTCGACGATCCCTTTGATCGCCCGGCGGCCTCCGGTGAAGGTCGGCATGCTGACCCGCAGGAGCGGGATCCCCAGCACCGCGTCGACGTGCAGCCGCGGTCCCGCGACCTCCATGAGCACGGGGGCCACGATCATCTCGGCGTCGCTGCCTTCGAGGTTCCAGGCAAGGCGCTGCAGGCGGTCCGGTGACCAGTGCGGGTCGGGTGTGAGCGCGACGACGCGGTAGCCGTCGCGGCGTACGTGGCCCGCGACGTCCGTCAGCCGGCCGACGACCGGCACGCCGTCCAGTTGGTCACCGTCGAGCCCGAGTCCGTCCGTCGTGCACACGGCATCCACTTGCCAGCCGAGGTGCGGGAACTTGCGGGTCCGGGAGATCAGGTCCTGCACGGTGGCCAGGCTTCCGGCGGCGAGCACCGGTCGCAGGCACCGGCCTTCCTTCCGCTGTTTGTGCAGCCAAAGACGCAGCAGATACCGCGCGGTCATGGTGACGAGCGCGATCGCGGGGATCGCGACGAAGATCCACAGCTTGATGTTGCGCGAGGTGAGAGCGATCCCGCCGAGCGCCAGTACGACGACCGCCGTGAACAGTGAGCGTCCGAGTCTGCGGAACTCCTCGGCGCCCTGGCCGAGCACGGCCGGAGTCCACGCCCGGCTGACCGCGAGGGCTCCGAGCACGAGAAACTCGGTGCCGAACGCGAGAATCGTCCACTTCTCATGCCAGTTGGCCGCGTCCCGGGCCCCGAAGAAGGTGCCGATCGCCATCACCACAATGGCGGTGGTCACGGTATCGCTGATGATCACGGCGCGGCGATACCGCTGTTCCCAGTTGGTCGCGGGCTGGCCGATCGTCCCTTTCGTCAGACGTGCCGACGGAAATGGGCTCGCTAACTCCCCCTGCTGCACAGAACCCCCCCAGGTCGCCAGTGGATTCGACGTGTTCGCCGAACACTGTTTCGCGGGCGGCCCCCGCCCCCCGCACTGCACTCTTCCCCCACGGGAGGCCCCCGCCTCCGCGCATGACGTACCGGCTACTTCAGCGTTACTCGAACAACCCGCCCTGGCGGCAGCGGACTCGCATGCCCTGCCAGGCCCCCGAGGTGCGCGAGAACCCGTCGAAACCCTCGGGTGTTCCCCACACCCAAGGCCCCCGTTCGGGTTTCAAGAAGTGATCCCCCCACGTCTGGTGCCGGGGACACGATTGCTGGCTTTCCCGACTCCGGACCTATAGATCATCATTCGTCGCTTCATGTCCGAACTGCTGAAGCACGGTCAATTTAGACCATCGGGATCAGCGTGTAGAGGGTCTGTGTGGAATTTGTGCTGAACTGTTGAGACTGGGTCGATCGATCGGTGACGGCGCACGGGTGCCTCGGCGCGTAAGACGTGCCTCGTGAGCTGTGGTGATGGGATTTCTCTGGGCTGTCGGCACCGGCAATTCCAAGGCGTCCAGGCGCTGATAACTAGGCCGGAAACAGGCCATGCAGACCCGTCCAGCAACCCGGACTCCTGCCGCTGTGGTACACGGAGCCTGCGAGCAGGGGAGTCGGCCCGAATGGATGCCCGCGTCCTCGGCTGTCGGTCAGCTGTGGCGGGGGAGCCAGACAGGGGCGCCGCTGCCGCGGGGGACCAGGATGTCGCGGAAGCGGCCGGGGGTCCTGGACATGATCACCTGGTCGGTCACGCCCTGGTAGTGGCCGCAGGGGGTGTCGGCGGTGAAGGTGTCCGGGTCGAGGTAGGCGTGCGGGGAGCCGGGGTCGGGGTTGAGGGCGGTCTCCCGGGCGTAGGCGCGGTCGAAGACGCCGAGGCTGAGGATCCAGGCGGCGATGCGGGTGAGGTTGAGGGTGACGCGGTAGCTGCCGCCGTCGGTGGCGCGGCGCATCAGGGCGGCGAGCGCGCCGGTGGTGGCCAGCCAGGACAGGACGTAGTCGTTGACGACGCTGATGTACGGCAGGCCCGGCGTGCTGGTCGGCCCGGCCGTGACACCGTCCTCGCCCTCCATCAGCATGATGCCGCTGAGCGCCCCGGCGGTCTGGTCGAAGCCGACGCGGTGCGCCCACGGGCCGCTCTCGCCGGCGAGGGAGAGGCTGACGTGGATGATGCCGGGGCGGATCGCCGCGGCCTGTTCGGCACTCAGGCCGATCTTCTCCAGGTAGCCGGGGCGGCGGTTGGCGTAGAAGAGGTCGGCGTCACGCAGCAGTTGGTGGATCCGCGCCTGCCCTTCGGGGCCGTACGGGTCGATGGTCGTGGAACGGACGCCGACGTTGGCGCTGTTGTACGTGGAGTCGTGCTCCAGCTCGCCTGGCCGCCAGATGTTCAGCACGTCCGCACCGTGCTGGGCGAGATCGCGGCCGACACCGGCGCCCGCGATGATGTGGCCCATGCCCAGGGCGCGTACGCCCGAGAGCGGCTGGTCGGCGGCGGAGGTGAGGGGTTCGGGCTCGCTGTCGCCGATCTTCTCGATCTTGATGAGCGGTTCCCCGGCGATGTGCTCGTACGCCGGTTCCCTGAGGAATTCCTCGGTGGTGCGCAGCATGGGCATCACCACGCCGATCTCGTCGCCGGCCTGCTCCAGGTCGGCGGCGTCCCACGTGGCGACCGCGTCCGCCACGGCCTGCTTCTCGGGCCAGGTGCGCAGGAGCTTGTAGACGGCGTTCTTGATCTTCGGGTAGGGGTTGAGCGGCATGACCCAGCGGCCGTCGCGTGTCCGGTAGAAGTCGAAGCCGAGCGGGTTCGCCGGATCCGATGGGGTGCCGCCCGGGAAGCCGTTGAGCAGTTCCCACTTCTTGTCGTAGAAGGGGCAGAGCCGGTGTGGGGCCTTGCGCAGGTCCATGGCGATGTCCTGGCCCTCGCCGCCGCGTTGCCGCCAGAGTGCCGCCAGGGCGACGGACTTGGCGGTCATGCCCAGGGCGGGGACGGCGCCCAGACGCATGATGCTCGGGACGATCGGGTCGCTGCCGATGAAGGTGATCTCTCCGCCGCCGTCCTCGGGCTGGAGTCCGACCGAGCCGAGGACCTCGCGCAGGGCCTGGTGGATGTCGAAGCCCTCGTCGCGGGAGAGCGGGTGGGCGATGGCCTGCTGAATGCGGGCGGTGAGTTCTTCGGCGCTCATGGATGCTGCCGCCTTTGCGTGGTGAGGATGCCGGGAGGAGCTGGACCTGGCAGCGGTCGCGCGGCGCGTCCCGGGACGTCGGCTCAGGCGTCGGAGGTCTCACCGGGGCCCGCGGGGGAGTGAGCTGCTGGCGGCGGAGGCGGGGCGGGACGCGACCGTAATAGTTGTATTGTGCAACACAAGCGTAATCCCGGGCTGCCGGTGACGCAAAATGCGACTCGCGATGCGCGTGTGATGTGTGTGGCGCGTGATGAAGGCTGGCCGAGCGGCGTCGGCTTGTCGGACGCCGAGGACCGGCGGCCCGCCGACACGGGATCGCGTGGCGCCACCGGAGGTCGTGACGGGCGCATGGCAGGCCCATGACGGCGTCGTTGCAACATGGTGGCGCGCGACACATGTGTCTTGAACGGAGTTTGGCGCCGGGATAGCTTCGGCGACATGTGGATCTGCCAGCGGTTCCGGAAGCGACGGGCCATCGATCTGATGCGCGTCGCCACCGCGGTGTGTAGCTGACCACTCCTCGTCCTGCGCGCCCGAACCGGCCCGCTCGACGTCCTGCCGCACCGCTCCGCGCGGGGGTGGCGGCCACGACCGGTGGCGGGCCGGGCACGGTGCTCGGGGCCCGGCTGGTGCAGGAGATCGCGGCAGGACTCGTCAACTCCCGGGTGATCGGCACGCTTCAGGAAGTCGCCCTGGTCCTTTCACGACTGCGAGGCGCCGCGACCGCTCGTCCCCCTCCGATGCCCGCGGCGGCGAACGAGAGCGTCAAGCCCCCCCCAACGCCACTCACCCGGCTGAAACCTTCACCGACCGGCACACCCGCCGCGCCGGTCACCGTCCGCACAGCGATCGGAAGCTTTGATGCGCCCGGAATTCCTCTGGTACATCCCGAACACCGTCCAGGCCGGTCACCGCGGTGACGACACGACATCCGGCTGGGGGTCCATCGAGTACTCGACCGAACTCGCCCGGACGGCGGAGGACCACGGCTGGGGCGGCGCGCTGATCGGCACCGGCTGGGGACGCCCGGACACCTTCACTGTCGCCACCGCCCTGGCCGCGCGCACCACGACGTTCAAGCCCCTGATCGCAGTCCGCCCCGGCTACTGGCAACCCGCTCACTTCGCCGGCGCCGCCGCCACGCTCGACCAGCTCAGCCGCGGCCGCGTCCTGGTCAACATCGTCAGCGGCGTCGACAGCCCGGCCGCCTACGGTGACACCAAGGTCGACCCCACCGCGCGCTATGCCCGCACCCAGGAGTTCCTGCATCTGGTGCGGCGCCTGTGGACCGAGGAGAACGTCACGTTCCAGGGCGAGCACTTCCACGTCACCGGCTCGACGGTCAGCCCGCGCCCCTACGCCGGCGACGAGCGGGCGCACCCGACGCTCTACTTCGGAGGCGCGTCCGAGGCGGCCGAACGCGTCTCGGCGGCAGAGGCCGACGTACAGCTCTTCTGGGGCGAACCGCTTGAGGGAATCGCCGAACGCATCGCACGCCTGAAGACGCTGAGCGAGCAACTGGGGCGCCACCATGACCCGTTGGAGTACGGGCTGCGGATCACCACAGTGGTGCGCGACACCACCGAGGAGGCGTGGCGCGCGGCGGAGGAGAAGGTCGCCAAGATGGCGGCCGACTCCGGCGAGATCGGCACGTGGATGGGCAATCGCAGGACAGCGGTCGGCCAACGGCGGCTCCTCGACCTGGCCGAGCGCGGCGAGGTCCTCGACACCTGCCTCTACACCGCGCCGGGCCGGTTCGGCGGTGGGGGAGCGGGGACCACATGGCTCGTCGGTTCGCCCGACGACGTGGCTGCGGCACTCGACGCCTACCGGGCGCTCGGCGTCACGCACTTCGTGCTGTCCGACACGCCCTACAAGGAGGAGACCCGCCGGATCGGCGACCAACTGCTGCCCAGGCTGCGGTGACACCACATCGCGTGTACGAGAACGGCCATTCTCGCTATCGACGCGTGGTGAGTCCGATCAGCGCGGCGAGGCCTGCCAGTACGGCGACGCTGGTGAGGGCGATGGGGAGGGTGAACCAGTCGGCCATGAAGCCGATGGCGGGCGGTCCGAGGAGCATGCCGCCGTAGCCGAGGGTGGAGGCGGTGGCGACGCCGTTGGGTCCGGCGAGTGCGCCGGCGCGTTCGACGGCGACGGGGAAGATGTTGGCGAGTCCTAGTCCGGTGACGGCGAAGCCGATGAGGGCTAGCCAGACGGTGGGGGCGAGTGCGCCGAGGAGCATGCCGGCGGCGGCGGTGGTGCCGCCGGCGACGAGTATGGGGGTCTGGCCGAGCCGTTCGAGCAGGGTGGTTCCGCTGAGGCGGCCGATGGTCATGGCGAGCGCGAAGCAGGAGTAGCCGGCGGCGGCGATGCCGGGGGTGGCGGCCAGGTCCTGCTCGAGGTGGAGGGCGCCCCAGTCGGCGAGTGCGCCTTCGCCGAAGGCGGTGCACAGGGCGATGAGGCCGAAGACGATCACTATGCGGCGGGTGCGGGGGTCGAGGCGCCGCGGGGTGCTGTCCGCGCCGTCGGCGTCACTCGGTCGCGCGGGCGGTTCGAGGCGCAGGAGTGCGCGTCCCGTGACGGCGGTGACGAGCAGGCCGATCGCGGTGAGGCCGAGCAGGTGGCGGGTGGGGGACAGGGAGCCCGCGATGAGTCCGCCGAGCCCGGCACCGGCCATGCCGCCGAGGCTGAACGCGGCGTGGAAGCTCGGCATGATCGGGCGCCGTAGGGCGGCCACGAGGTCGACGGCTGCGCTGTTCATCGCCACGTTGATCCCGCCGTAGGCGGCTCCGAACACCAGGAGTACGAGCCCGAGCGCGAGTGCCGAATGTGTCAGTGGCGGCAGCGCGATGCTCAGTGCCAGCAGCACCCCGCAGGCCACGGTCACCGGATGGCTGCCGAAGCGGCGGCAGAGGCGTCCGGTGAGCGTCATCGTGATCACGGCACCGGCGGAGACGCCGAGCAGTGCGAGGCCGAGACCGCTCGCCGACGCACCGGTCTGTTCCTTGATGGCGGGGATGCGGACGACCCATCCGGCGAAGACGAAGCCGTCGAGCGCGAAGAAGACAGTGAGCGCGACACGGAGCCGGACAAGGCTCGGGGGAGTGGCCCGCGACGCTGCGGACGTGGTTTTGTTTAGTAGCGGCACAAAATCAGAGTAGAGGTGCGCACCCGTGGCGTACAAGACAGTTCCTGTGAGGCGGCGGTCACCGGTGGGCGGAAGGTTCACGTGGGACGGCAGGGGAAGGGCAGTGAAAGAGCGGTGCACGAGCAGATGACGACTGAACGGCGAGGCGGCGTACGGATCATGGGAGACTCGCCCTCATGAACGGCAAGGCTGCCCCCCGCACCGAGGGGGATCTGTCCACGCGCGCCCGCCTGGAGCGCGGGCGCGGCGCGCTCGGTCCCGCCCTTGAGCTCATCCACACCGGGCGTGCCCCGACCCGTGCCGTGCTCACCTCCGAACTCGGCGTCACCCGCGCCACGGCGGGCGCCGTCGCCGCCGAGCTCGAGGCGCTCGGCCTGATCCGGATCGACGCGAGGCCGAGCGCGCCCGCGGGCTCCCAGGGCCGCCCCTCGCACGGCCTCTCCATCGCGGACGACGGTCCTGTGACGCTTGCCGCGCAGGTGCACTCCGACGGCTTCCGGGCCGCGCTCGTCGGGCTCGGCGGCCGGATCGTCGCCACCGCGCCCGGCTGCGAGACGATCGACGCCGACCCGGCGCAGGTGCTCGGCTCGGTCATCGACGCGGGTGCGCAACTGCTGCGGGAGACCGGCAGGCGGTGCGTGGGCGCGGGCCTCGCGGTGCCGTCGGCCGTCGCCGAACCGGACGGCACCGCGCTCAATCCGCTGCACCTGGCGTGGCCCGCGGGCTCGCAGGTGCGCCAGATCTTCGCCGACTGCGTACGGGACGCGGGCATCACGGGACCGGCGTTCGCCGCCAACGACGTCAACCTCGCGGCCCTTGCCGAGCACCGCCACGGCGCGGGGCGCGGCGCCCGCGATCTGCTGTGCGTGGCGACCGGACACCGGGGGGTGGGCGGCGCGCTCGTCCTCGACGGGCGCCTGCACACGGGCAGTTCGGGCCTCGCGCTCGAGGTCGGCCACCTCACCGTCAATCCGGAGGGCCGCCCCTGCCACTGCGGGAGCCGGGGCTGTCTGGACGTCGAGACGGACCCGCTGGCCTTCCTTACGGCGGCGGGTCGCGAGCCGGGTCCCGAGGGGCTGTTGCAGCAGGCCCGCGAACTGCTCAGCGACGGGGGAGGGGACCCCGCGGTCCGCTCGGCCGCAGAGGAACTGATCGACCGCCTCGGCCTGGGACTCGCGGGCCTGGTGAACATCCTCAACCCGGACCGCATCATCCTCGGCGGCCTGCACCGCGCGCTCCTGGAGGCGGACCCCGAGCGGCTGCGTGCCGTCGTCGCCGACCGGAGCCTGTGGGGGCGCAGCGGCGGCGTACCGATCCTGGCGTGCACGCTGGACCACAACAGCCTGGTGGGAGCCGCCGAGCTGGCCTGGCAGCCGGTGCTCGACGACCCCCTCGGGGTGCTGGGCTAGACGGGGGTGGACTTCTTCGCGGATGCGGAAGCGGATGCGGATACGGGTGCGGATGCCGGGCTCTGAGGATCAACGTCACTCGTGGCGTGGGTGGTTCGGCCGCCGCGCAGCCGCTTCAGGTCGGGCAGCAGCGTGACGAGGCCGAGTGCGGCGAGGACGGCGCCGATCCAGAGCGGCGCCCGAAGCCCGAACGCATCGATGGCGGGTCCGCCGACGGATGTCGCGATGATGATGCCGAGGGTGATGAACGACGAGTGGACGGTGTTGACCAGCGGCCGGGCGTTCCCCGTGCGCTGGACCCGCGTCACCATGGCCGGGTTCATGGTGACCCCGACCAGGCCGATCCCCATCATCAACACCACGGCGGCGAAGCTCAGTTGGGCGAGAACGGCGAAGCCCACGAGGAACGCCAGATTGAGCAGCAGGCCGGTGAGCAGCACCGGGACGGCGTGCTTGTCGGCGAACCGGCCGACGACGGTGTTGCCGACGACGGTGGCCGCTCCGTACGCGATCAGCAGCAGGGGGACGGTGCCGGTGGAGAAACCGGTGACTTCGGTGAGGATCGGGTTGAGGTAGCTGAAGGCGGAGAAAGTGGCGCCGATGACGAAAGTGCTTGTGGTGAGGGTCAGCCAGAGCCGGGGGCTGCGGAAGGCGCCCAGCTCCTGGCGGAGGTCGCCACCGCCATCGTCGGCGCTCTCCACGCGCGGCACCCCGACGAGGGTGGCGATCGCGGCGAGGACGGTCAGACCGGTGATGGCCCAGAACGCGGCCCGCCAGCCCAGGTGTTCACCGATGACGGTGGAGAGCGGCAGGCCGAGGAGCGTGCCCAGCATCAGCCCGTTGAGGGCCACCGCGATGGCCCTGCCCCGCACTTCGGGACGGGCCAGCCGTGCGCACAGCGAGATGGCGACGCCGAAGAAGGCCTGCGATGCGATACCGGTGATGACGCGGGCCACCAGCATGGTGCGGTAGTCCGGGGCGAGGGCGGCGAGGATGTTGCCGGCCAGGAAGATACCGAACAGGGCTATCAGAGCCGACTTCTGACGCATCTTCAGCAGCGCGATGGTGAGGAAGGGACCGCCGAAGGCCATCGCTGCGGCGAAGGCGGTGATCAGGTAGCCGATCTCCGGGATCGTGGCGTCGAGTCCGTCTGCCATCTGCGGCATCAGACCGGCGACCACGAACTCGCTGGTCACCATGGCGAAGATGCCGAGGGCCAGGAGATGGACGGCGCGGGGCATGGGGGCTCCTGTAGGGGTGGGCTAGGGGTGGGCGGCTGGAGGGCACGCTGTGAACTCGGTTACGACTCAGGTTATGAACTGAGCAGTACAAAACGAGGACGTGCGGAGGTCGGTAGGCCTGATGGGGAGTGGCTGCGCTGAGCTTCGCGGTGCGCGGTGTGGTGCGATGCGCTGCGCGGTGCGCTGTGGCGTGGGGAGAGGCCGGGTTGGCCGGTGATCGGTTGGCGAGAATCAGCGCACCGGAAAGTCGGCGGTTCGGCGGTTCGACGGTTCAGCGGTTCAGTGCGTCCAGGGCGGTCTCGGCGATGGCTGTCAGCGTGGCTCGATCGGCACCGCCCTGCGCCGAGATCCGCATGCCGCCGATGATGGCGTTCAGGAAGCGGGCCAGGTCGGTCGCGTCCCGCGTGGAGGTGATGTCGCCACCGCTCTGCCCCGCGCGGATGACGGCACTGATCGCGGCCAGTCGCACCGCGAGGTCACGCGCGAGCATGTCGGCGGCCTCGGGGTCGCGCCCGGCGAGTTCCACGGTCGTGTTGACGGTCAGGCAGCCGATGCTGTGCCCGTCCTCGCGGCACTCGAACTCGGAGTTGACGACTCGGGTGAACAGGGCGCGAATACGCTCCATCGGGGGGCGCTCGGCGTCTTCCAGGATCTCGACCTGGGCGGACGTCATGGAGTCCATGTAGCGGGCCAGGGCTCGCTGGAACAGTTCGTGCTTGCTGCTGAAGGTGTTGTAGATGCTGCTGCGGCCCAGGCCGGTGGCGTGGCACAGATCCTGGGTCGAGGTGGCCTCGTAGCCATTCGCCCAGAAGGCGCGCATCGCCGCGTCCAGGGCCCGTTCCTCGTCGAAGGTTCTCGGTCGGGCCATGTCGGTACGCTACCGGTTTTGGAACGGGCAGTGCAATACGAAAATTCAGAGTTACCTCTTAATGGGCTCTACTAGTAACGTCGATCCTCGATCCTCGATCCTCGAAGCGAGACCGGCGGAACGGATTCCAAGCAGCCGGAGGCACTCAGTGACCGGGCAGTTGGCGGAGAAGTTCGAGACGCCGGACGGTTACGTGAGGTGGGCTTCGTCTGGGGAGGGGGGACCCGGTGGTCCTCCTGCGCGGGCAGACGGGCAGACGGACAGACGGACAGACGGACGAGCTCGAGCCCCTCCTCGGTGAGGTGGACGTGCCGACCCGCATCATCTGGGGCCGTGAAGTCCGCCTGCTGCCAACGGAGTTCGCCGAGTTCTTGCGCACGCGGATCCTGCACGCCGAACTGAACTGGGTGGACGACGCCGGCCACACGATCCAGGGCGACGCACCGGCGCGGCTGCTCGCGCACCTGGAGGCACGCTTGCAGGCCGCACTCGTCTGAGTGGCCCCCGCTCGGTTCAGCTACGGCGGCGAGGGGGCCGATCGAACAACCGACCGGCCCCGTAGCCGATCGGCCCCCGGCCCTACGCCCACTGCACCGCGAACGCCCGCCCCGGATTCACCGTCAGCATCCGCTCCACCACGTCCTTGCCCGCGGCGAGTTCGAGCCGTGGTCGAACTCCGCGCAGCAGGTGCGGGAGCCCGGGGCCGCCGTTCACCGCGCGTGCTCCGGACGTCGTCGTGTCGCCGCCCAGGAGCAGTTGGTCGGCGAAGCCCGCCTTCGCCAGGGTCTGTACGGCTTCCGGCATGCGCCAGTCCGTGGCGTGATGCGCGCGGGAAGGGCCGTCGAAGGCGACGTAGGCGCCGGCTTCGGCGACCTGGTGGTGGATCGCGAGGTCGGGGGATCGGTTCAGATGGCCGATGATCAGGCGGTCGGGCGGTACGTTCAACTCGCCGCACAGCAAGTCGAGTACGTCCAGTGCGCCGGTGCCGAGTTCCAGGTGGACGGCGATGGGCGCGCCCGTCGCGTGGTGGGCCTCGGCTGCCGCGTCCATCGTCCAGCGGGCGTGCGCGTCCAGGCCGTGGAAGCTGCCCGCGACTTTGATCAGCCCGGCCCGAACCCCCGTGTCGGCGATGCCCTCGGTCAACTCCCTGACGAAGAGGTCCGCGAGTCCGTCGGCGCGGAAGCGGTTCAGCAGCTCCGGCGCGTAGTTGGCGGATTGGTGGAGGCCTGTCGCGGCGACGATCCGCACGCCTGACGTCCGGGAGAGCTCGGGCAGTTCCCCCGCGCGGCGTCCCATTCCGTGTGGTGTCCACTGGATCAGGCTCTCGCCGCCGACCGACCGGAAGGCCGCGAGCTCCTGTGTCGCAGAGGTGGCAGAATTCAGTTCCTGACCCGGGAGTTGAGGGCTCGTCAGGAAAAGGTGATCGTGGGCGTCACAGGTTCCGAGGTCCCCGGGGGCGATGTCCCCGAGGACGGTGCGGACCGTCCGGGTCGTATGGACCGCGCTGTCGCTGCGGGAGGTGTCCACTGTGCTCACCACTGCCGACCCTCGGGGAGCAGCGACCGCTCCGGAGCCGATACGTGCAACACCTGGAACACGTCTCCCTGCCCCTCGGGTGATTCGTGGTCCCAGACTGAGAACAGCAGCGCCTCCCACGTGCGCGGGTCGATGGCGGCCGCTGCGTAGATCGCACCTTCCTGGTGCATCAACTCATGTGTCTCGTTGGCCAGTTCCTCTGCCAGGCCGCCCACGCGGGTGGGGGCAGGGACGCGTGTGCGACGCCGTATCGCGGCCTTCGCGGTCTTCGTCGCCCTCGTGGACGCGCCCGCTCCGGCCCCGTCCGCGTACGCCAGACCCGTCCAGTGCTGCACCTCAGGTCTCCCGAAGTCGTCGACGATCCCCTGGAATCCCGGGCCCCAGAGGAAGGAGTTCATTCCCTCGGAGGTGTTCCAGAGGTAGAAGGGCGCGTACTGGTTCACGGGGGATTCGTCGATGCCGCGCTCGCGGATCAGATACGCCTTGGCGCCGAGGCCCGGACAGTCGTCCAGCAGATGGCCTTTGGTCGCCACCCGGTTGCGGATGATCTCCATGTCGTAGTCGGACGGAAGCGTGATCTCGTACTGCATCGCGTGCATGGTGGTTCGCTCCTCGAGCTCAAGCCGCCGGGTACTCGTCCGCGCTCACGTGCGCGTCCCAGTGCGTGGTCGTGCCGTCGTCAGTCGCCTCGACGACCGCCAGATGCGTCATGAAGGTGCGGGGGCCCGCGCCGTGCCAGTGCCATTCGTCCGGCTCGATCCAGACGGTGTCGCCCGCGCGGATCCTCTCCGCCTCGCCGCCCTCGCGCTGTACGAGCCCCTCGCCCTCGAGGACGTGCAGGACCTGGCCGTGCGGGTGGCGATGCCAGGCGGTGTGCGCTCCCGGGGCGAAGTGGACGTTGAACATCCGCAGCCGGGAGGGCGCGGGTGGCGCGGCGATCTCGTCCAGCCACACGGTGCCGGTGAAGTTCGCGGCGGGGCCTGCCTGGGTGTCAGGGCGGTTGCGCGTGATGTGCACTGCTCTTCAAGTCCTTTGCGGAGGTGAGGAAGAGGGAGGCGCGAAGGCTCTCTCGCGGGCGAAGTCTTTTACGCGGGAGGGGTGGTGGCGGCAAACAGGAGCGCGAGCAACCCTTGTACGCCCGCGTCGAAAGCCGCCGGTGACCCCGAAGCCCGGGCCAGTACATAGCCGCCCTGGACCGTCGCGACGACCGTCGCCGCGATCGCCTGGGCGTCGAGCGAGAGCGCGAACTCGCCCCGCTCCCGTCCCTCTTCGACGATCCCGGCGATCCGGTCCCGCAGCCAGTCGAGCGTCTCGGTGACGGGCGCGCGCAGCTCGTCGCTCGCGATGACGTCCGGGTCCATCGTCAGCCGGCCGACCGGGCAGCCGCGCAGTACGTCGCGCTCGCGCAGCAGGTACGCCTCGATGCGTTCGTACGCCGATCCGGTGCCGCCGAGTACGCCCTCGGCCGTGGCGCGCAGCTCGTCCGCCGTGCGCCGGATCGCGGCGAGCGCGAGGTCGGGCTTCCCGGTGAAGTGGTGATACATGCTGCCTTGTCCGGCACCCGCGTGCTGCTGGATCGCCTTGGGGCTCGTGCCGACGTAACCGCGCTCCCACAGCAGTTCGCGGGTGGACTCGATCAGACGCTCCGGGGTGCTCATGAACGTACTGTACATACTAGTAGGTACAGACGTCCAGGCAAGGGCGGCTGCCGGTGCCGAGACCCGGCCCCGACCGACCCCACAGGGAGCAGCCCCGCAGCCCCCACGTACTCCCGGCGTGGTACTCGCACTGCCGCTGGCCGTACGACGACCGGGACCCCCTCGGAGCGCGAGTCTGAATACGTCGCTCAAGACACTGCTCAATACGTCGCTCAAGACACCGCAACACAGCAACACCGCAGAAATCACCCCGAGGAGATGGACACCATGAACACCCTGGCTCACTTCGACGGCGGGCCCGGCCCGTGGATCCTGTTCTTCCCGCTCATCTGGGCCGCCGTCGTGATCGGCGGCATCACCCTCCTGCGCCGCACCGTGTGGCGGGGCCGCCGCACGCCGTGGCAGCGGGGCGGTGCCGAACGGGACGAGCGGAACGTACGCATCGACGAGAAGTCCCCCATCGCCGTGCTCGGCCGTCGCTTCGCCTCCGGCGAGATCGACGAGGACGAGTACTGGCGGCGCCTCTCCGTCCTGAACGAGGAGTTCGGACACACCTCCAAGGGCGGTGCGGCATGACTGTCGCGACCGGACGTGGACACCACGGCACGACCAGCCTCGACGCCGCCCGTGTCACCGAGGCCGTGAAGGTCTACGGCAAGGGCGACACCGCCGTAACGGCCCTGGACGGGGTGAGCGTCGGCTTTCCCGCCGGGCGCTTCACCGCGATCATGGGACCGTCGGGCTCGGGCAAGTCCACCCTGATGCACTGCGCCGCGGGCCTCGACACCCTCACCTCGGGATCCGCCCATATCGGCGACACCGAATTGGGCGCGCTCGACGACCGCCGCCTCACGCTGCTGCGCCGAGACCGTATCGGCTTCGTCTTCCAGGCCTTCAACCTGGTGCCGACGCTGACCGTGGCCGAGAACATCACGCTTCCGATGGACCTGGCCGGGAAGCGCGATGACGGGACGTCGGCCGAGTGGACCGATGCCCTCATCGATGTGGTCGGACTGCGCGACCGCCTTCACCACCGGCCCGCCGAACTCTCCGGCGGACAGCAGCAACGCGTCGCCGTGGCAAGGGCGTTCGCGGGCCGCCCCGACGTCGTCTTCGCCGACGAACCGACCGGCAACCTCGACTCGCGCTCCGGCGAGGAGGTCCTGGGCCTCCTCGGCCGAGCGGTGCGGCAGATGGACCGTACGGTCGTCATGGTCACCCATGACCCGGTGGCCGCCGCCCACGCCGACGAGGTCGTCTTCCTGGCCGACGGCCGCCTGGTGGACCGGATGACGGACCCGACCGCGGACAAGGTCCTCGACCGGCTCAAGGCCTTCGACACGAAGGCCCCGTCCACACCCGGTACCGGGGGAGCGCCGTCATGAGTTCCTTGAGCGCGTCCACCCGCATCAGCCTCTCCTCGCTGCGCGGCCACAAGCGGCGCTTCGCCGGTACGTTCCTGGCGGTCATGCTCGGTGTCGCCTTCCTGGCGGGCACGCTCGTCATGGGCGACACCCTGCGCGGCAGCTTCGACACGATGTTCGGCAACGCGACGAGCGGCACCGACGCCGTCGTCCGCAGCGCCGACTCCCTCACCACCCCCGACGACAGCCAGGGCACCCGGCGGCCCGTCAGGACCTCGCTCGCGGAGAAGATCGAGCGGACCGACGGCGTCGCCGCCGCCGCGCCCGCCATCCAGGGCGCGGGCCAGCTCCTCGGCAAGGACAAGAAGCCCATCGGCGGCGAAGGCCCGCCCACCCTCGCCGGCAACTGGATCGACGACAGCGAGCTGAACGCCTACCAGCTGGCCGAAGGCCGCGCCCCCGCCGAGTCGGGCGAGGTCGTCGTCAACCGTGGCGCCGCCGAAGCCGGTGACCTGAAGATCGGTGACACGACCACGCTGCGCACCCCCGACCCCGTCAAGGTGACGATCGTGGGCCTCGCGACCTTCGGCGGCGAGGACGGCATGGCGCAGACCACCTTCACCGGCATGACCCTGGCCGACGCGGAGAAGTACCTGACGCCGAAGCCCGGCGAGGCCGCGTCCATCCAGGTGCGGGCCGGGCCCGGCGTGAGCGAGCGGCAACTCGTCGACGCACTGAGTCCCGTACTCCCCAGGGGAGTTGAGGCGATCACCGGGGAGGCGTCGGCGGCGGAGAACACCGACAACATCTCCGGCCAGTTCCTGACGCTCTTCACCAGCTTCCTGCTCGTCTTCTCCGGTGTGGCTCTCCTCGTCGCCACCTTCAGCATCCACAACACCTTCGCGATCGTCGTCGCCCAGCGCACCCGCGAGAACGCCCTGCTGCGCGCACTCGGCGCCTCGCGACGGCAAGTCACCGCCTCCACCCTGGTCGAGGCCGCCGTGGTCGCCGTGGTGGCGTCCGCCGCGGGCCTCGCGGGCGGCATCGGGATCGCGGCCGGGCTGCAGGTTCTCTTCCCCGCCATCGGATTCCCCTTCCCCGAGGGCGACCTGGTGGTCAGCGCCCTGTCGATGCTGCTGCCCCTGGCCGTCGGCATCGTGGTCTGCCTGGGCTCCGCCCTGCTGCCCGCCGTCCGCGCCGGGCGCACCGCACCCCTGGCCGCCCTGCGTGAGACGGCGGTCGACCACTCCGGGGCATCGCGCACCCGCGCCATGGTGGGCGCGGGCCTCGCGGTCGCGGCCGTGGGCCTCTCACTCACCGGCGTTCTCGTCAGCCCGTCCGTGTGGTCGGCCGGTGCCGGGGCGGTCCTCGCGCTCGCCGCGTTCGTCGTGCTCGGGCCCGTCGCGTCCTCGCGGGCGGTACGCGTTCTCGGCGGGCCCCTCGACCGGCTGCGCGGCGTCACGGGCGGACTCGCCCGGCGCAACGCCCTGCGCAGCCCCAAACGGACCGCCGCCACCGCGAGCGCCCTGATGATCGGTGTCGCCGTCGTCTCGCTCTTCACGGTCTTCGGCGCCTCGCTGAAGGCGACCATGGACCAGACGGTGAACCGCTCCTTCGCCGGTGACCTGGCCGTCAGTACCCCGGGCTTCGGTGCGGGCGGCAGCGGACTCAGCCCCAAGCTGGCCCCCGCGCTCGCCGAGCGGCCCGAGGTCGCGACCGCGGTCGGACTGGGCAAGGGCGCGGCAGAGGTCGACGGGAAAGGGCGCGCCCTGACCGTCACGGACCCGGCCCCCTTCGCCAAGTCCTTCGACCTCGGCAAGGTCGACGGGTCCCTCGACGGCCTCGGGACGAACGGCATCGCGATCACCCGCACGGAGGCCGGGAAGCAGAACCTGAAGGTCGGCTCCAACGCCGAACTCGCCTTCGCCGACGGCAAGAAGGCCACCTTCACGGTCCGCGCGCTGTACGGCAGGTCGGAACTCGCCGGGGACTACGTCATCACCCGCGAGGCCTGGGCGCCGCACCGCGTGCAGGACGCGGACAGCCTCGTCTCCGTGTCCCTCAAGGACGGCGTGAGTATGGACGACGGCAAGGCCGCGGTCTCCGAGGTCGCGCAGAAATACGGCAATCCCGATGTGCAGACCCGTGATGAGTACGCGCGATCCGCCGCGGGTGGGATAGACATGATGCTGACGCTGGTCTACGCCCTGCTCGCGCTCGCCGTCCTGATCGCCCTGCTCGGCATCGCCAACACGCTGACCCTCGCGATCCACGAACGGACCCGTGAGCTGGGCCTGTTGCGGGCCGTCGGGCAGACCAGGGCGCAGCTGCGGGCCATGGTCCGCTGGGAGTCGGTGCTGGTCGCGGCCTTCGGCACGGCCGGTGGCCTCGCGCTCGGCGGCTTCCTCGGCTGGGTGCTCGTCAAGGCGGCGGACGGCGCGACGAGCAGTGCCTTCGCGTTCGCGGTGCCGCCCGTACAACTGGCGGTGGTCGTCCTGGTGGGCCTGGCGGCGGGAGCCCTCGCGGGTCTGCGTCCGGCACGGCGGGCCGCACGCCTGGACGTGCTGCGTGCCATCGCCACCGAGTGACGTAGGACGCCCGCCCGGCGGAGCCTGTCACCGCCCGGTCAGCCGACAACGGCCGACCGGGCGGGAGCGTGTCCGGGCGCGTGCCCGTCGGCGAGGGACTGCCGCCCGGCGCCGAGTTCCGCGAAAGGGCCCTCCGTGGCCGCGCCGTACGCCGGGAACGTGGACGGCGGCGCGACGGCGGGCGTAGGGGCAGGAAGGGTGAACCAGACGACTTTGCCCGTGTCACCGTGGGGGCGTACCCCCCAGCTCTCGCTGACCGCGGCGACCATGGCGAGCCCGCGGCCACAGGTCGCGAACAGTTCCGCGTCGTGCACCTCGGGAAGGCGGGGGTCGTGGTCGTGCACGGAGACCGTGAGGCGGTCGAGCAGCAGCTCGATCTCCACGGTGCACACCTTGTCCGGCTGTGCGTGCCGGTGCACGTTGGTCAGGAGCTCGGTCACGCCGAGCGCGGCCTGGTCTATCAGGGGATCGAGATGCCAGTAGCGCAACTGCGCCGATACGATTCTGCGGACCTGGCCGATCCGCGACGGCAGGGCCTGGAGCTCTACCGTGCAATACCTGCTTGGCTGGCTGATCACGGGTGCGACTCCCCGAATTGCGGTCCGGAAGAAGGCGACGATCGGATCCAGCAGCGGCCGCGGGGTCTGCCGACTGCTGTCAGTAGCCGGCGGGCTGGTTCGCAGCGTCATCGCCGGTGAACCCAGAGTGATGTGAGACCAGAATGACTCAGGGGGTGCGGGCATGCAACTCGCGCCGCACCTGCCGGGAGCCGGTGGGCTCTCAGACGCGGGCCCTGTGGCCTCCGGCCCTGCTTACCGCGTCGATGAACCTGCGTACCGTGGGTGGCCCCGACTTGCCCGGGGCCGGGTCGTGATCGGCGAGGGTGAGCCGGTAGCGCGTGCCGTTCAGTTCGGCCAGGGCCCGGTCGTCGGCGGCGAACCACGGCTTGCCGGCCCGCACTGTCTGGACCGGAGCGCTGTCGATCTCCCGGCCGTAACTGGTCAGGAGCTCGAACCTGCCGTCGGTGATACGGATTTGACCTGCCCGGGTGAGGGAGCGTAGCCGTCGTCCGATCTGCACGCCTGTGGCCGTGAAATCCGGCTCCGCCATGACGTTCCGCCCCCTTGAGCGATTCGAGTGGTCGTTCGGTACGAGACCGCCGTCCCGTGCGGTGCAGTCTGCACGCACCTGGCGGCGAGCACCAGTGCGTATGAAGACGTGGTCACACATGGACGCCGTCCACCGTCCAGTGTGCCGTGCCTCTGTTTCAGCCTACTGGGCCAGGTGTGCCTTTGAGGGTCTCAAAGGTGTGTTTATGCAGGTGAGAAGCGTGCGCAAGGTGTCTATCATCGAGGCGTCGGGCCCGCTCGGAGCGCGGCCAGGTTGACGCCAAGGAGCCGCGCGGTGAGCACCACACAGCAGGAACAAGCCGATGAGCCGATGACCACGCTCGACGTGGACCGCAGCGACGCGGAGTACCGAGTCTGGCTCAAAGAAGCCGTACGCAAGGTCCAGGCCGACGCCAACCGATCCGCCGACACGCATCTGCTGCGCTTCCCGCTGCCGGAACAGTGGGGCATCGACCTGTATCTCAAGGACGAGTCCACCCACCCGACCGGCAGCCTCAAGCACCGTCTGGCCCGTTCGCTCTTCCTCTACGGACTCTGCAACGGCTGGATCCGGCCGGGGCGGCCGGTCATCGAGGCCTCCAGCGGCTCGACAGCCGTCTCCGAGGCGTACTTCGCCAAGCTGATCGGGGTGCCCTTCATCGCGGTGATGCCCCGCACGACCAGTGCCGAGAAGTGCCGCCTGATCGAATTCCACGGCGGCCGATGTCACTTCGTGGACGACTCGCGCATGATGTACGCCGAATCGGCCGCCCTCGCCGTCGAGACCGGCGGCCACTACATGGACCAGTTCACCTACGCGGAGCGGGCCACGGACTGGCGCGGCAACAACAACATCGCCGAATCGATCTACCAGCAGATGCGGTTGGAGCGCTATCCGGAACCCGCGTGGATCGTCGCCACGGCGGGCACGGGCGGCACGTCGGCGACCATCGCCCGCTACGTCCACTACATGCAGTACGACACCCGGCTCTGCGTCGCCGACCCGGAGAACTCCTGCTTCTTCGACGGCTGGACCCACCACGACCCGGACGCCACCAGCGACTGCGGCTCCCGCATCGAAGGCATCGGCAGGCCCCGGATGGAGCCGAGCTTCGTGCCCGGCGCGATCGACCGCATGATGAAGGTGCCGGACGCGGCGAGCGTCGCCGCCGTACGCGCCCTGGAGCAGGCGATCGGCCGCAAGGCGGGCGGCTCCACCGGAACCGGACTGTGGAGTTCCTTGAAGATCGTCGCCGAGATGGTGGCCGCGGGCCGCACGGGCAGCGTCGTCACGCTCCTCTGTGACCCGGGTGACCGCTATCTGGACAAGTACTACTCGGACGCGTGGCTGGCCGAACAGGGTCTGGACATCACGGGTTACGCGGCTTCGATCGAGACGCTCCTCGCGACCGGCACCTGGACCTAGAACCCCTCAAATCCCCTGTGGGGATCAGGCGTTGGCCGCGGCGAGGCGTCGGTCGAGGGCCGTGACGGCGTCGCGGAACGCCCGCCCAAGACCCGCCCTGCCGAACTTCAGGGCGAAGCGGAAGGGCGCGGCGCCGTCCGCGGCGAAGGTCCACTGCACTCGGGTGCCTGTCCCGGCCGGGGTGAGCCGCCACTCTTCGAGCAGGGCGCGCAGGCCCGGGGCGTTCGACTCGTCGACGCGGTAGGCGTACCGCTGTGCCGGGTCGGCCGCCACGACCGTCTCCCAGAAGCGTGTGCCGCCCTTGAGTCTGACCTCGCGGCCCTTGCCGTCGTCCGTGGGCCGGCACAGGGTGACCGCCGTGAACCACTCGGGCCAGTCGGCCATGTCGTCGGCGAGAGCGCGGTACACCGCCTCCGGGGACGCACTCACCTCACGGGCGAACACCAGACGCAACGGAGCGGATTCGGCGAACTCGAGCCCCACGGGCCTCAGTCGGCGTGCCATCTCACTCAGCCCCCAAGCGGAATCGGGTGGTTGACCGGCCACCGTCACCATAGCTGGCGGACCGTCAGATGTCTGCGGTGCTCCCGGCGTTCTCCGCCCGACCGATGCTCTCGCCGTGTTCGTCCTGTTCGCCCGGTCCCGGCTCCTCGGACTCGCCGGTGACCACCAGGCGCCGCAGATGCTCGGAGATCTCCGCCCGCGCCTCCGCGGGCAGTCCGGCGTCCGTCACGAGCGTGTCGACCTGCTCCAGGGTGGCGAACGAACTGAGGCCCACCGTCCCCCACTTGGTGTGGTCGGCGACCACGATGACCCGCCGCGCCGAGTGCACGAGACGCCGGTTGGTCTCCGCCTCCGCGAGGTTCGGCGTGGACAGACCGGCCTCCGCCGATATGCCGTGCACACCCAGGAAGAGCACGTCGAAGTGCAGCGCGTCGATCGCCTGGTCGGCGACCGGGCCGACCAATGAGTCCGACGGGGTGCGCACGCCGCCCGTGAGTACCACGGTGGCCGCACCCTGACGCCGACCTGAGGTGCGCTGCGCGGAGTGGAAGACGTCAGCGACCCGCACCGAGTTCGTCACCACCGTCAGGTCCGGCACCTCCAGAAGATGGTGGGCCAGCGCGTACGTCGTCGTGCCGCCGGAGAGCGCGATCGCCGTGCCGGGCGTCACCAGGGAGGCCGCGGTGCGCGCGATGTCCTCCTTGGCGTTCAGTTCCAGCCCCGACTTGGCCTCGAACCCCGGCTCGTGCGTGCTCGCCTCGACCACCGGGACGGCGCCGCCGTGCACCTTCTCCAGGACGCCCTGGCGCGCGAGGGCGTCGAGATCGCGGCGGACCGTCATGTCCGACACACCCAGCTTGCGGGTCAGTTCATTGACGCGGACCCCGCCCCGACGGCGTACCTCATCGAGGATCAGGGCGCGGCGCTGCTCCGCGAGGAGGTTCTGATTCTCACTCACGTCCGTCACGGCCCTTCTGCCTCGTCACACCCGTCGCGCCCGTCAAACGCGCTGCCTCATCCTCGCATGCGCCACCGACAGGCGGCCCACCGCCCGAGAGCGCGCGTTCACTCGGAACGGGGAGATTACGTGATGAGGGGTGTGGAGGGGGCCAAGAGCGGAGAGCCTTCTTGCCTGACCAAGCGCATATTCGGGGGAGCACGGCGCACATCGGGGGAAGCGGAACAGTGGCAGCTGACAACAGAGAAGAGACGGCTCTCGAACTCCTCGTCCACGGAGTCGGGGGCAGCACACCCGAGAGGATGTTGGGCGACCCGAGCACCGTCCGGGTCTCCGGCGACGACACGGCGGCCGTTTTCCGCCGTACCGAGGACGCCGACGCGGAGAAGCGTCCGGACGACTACCGGGGCAAGCCGATCCCCGAGGCATACGTCTGGTGCAATCTGACCTCAGGGAACGGCTCGCGGGCCCTGTGGCTGCTGCTCCTTCCGTTCATGGTGGTCAACCTCGCCCACTGGATGCGTCCCACATCGCGGCGCATGAAGAAGACGGTCCGTACGTACGGCCTCCTGGTGCGTCTCATCGGGCTCACCCTCACCGTCCTGCTCGTCGCCGCCGCCTGCGAGGTCGCCATCGACCTGACGGCCTGGCAGTGCGCGGGCACCCCCAAGTGCGCCGCCGAACGCTCCTGGCTCGGCTTCCTCGCGCCCGACGCCTCCGGGCACGGCGGCTGGTGGAGCCAGCCGGGGCGCCGCCTCGCACTCGCCGCGCTGGTGCCCGCCGCGCTCACCGGACTTCTCTGGTACCTCTCGCAGCGCACCTGGAGCGCGTACGAATCCCAGACGCCGCTGCCCCACCAGGCAGACCCGGAGGAGGACGCCGGACGGACCGGCGCACTCGGCAGGCCCGGATTCTGGTACGGGCGCCGTCTTGTGGCCCGCCTCCGGGCCGCGCACACGGCCGCCGGATTCCTGACGGTGGCCGCGGCGGTCGGCACATCGGCCGCGCGCCACGACCGCGGCTCCGGCGGGTCCGCGCTGCTGGACGCCCTCGGCTGGTTCCTCGACGTGACGCTCGTCCTGGGCGGGGTCGTCGTCGTCCTGGTGGTCTGGCGCAGGGGCCGCAGCGAGAACAGACTCGACCAGCACCTCGACGAGAAGCTGATCCGCCGACTGCCCCTGGGCGCGCTCACCCTGCTTGCCTTGACCCTCCTGTACGCCGGATGGTCACGCCCCGACTGGACCTCGGAGGGCAGGCTGCCGGGCAACGCGACCTTCGGCGGCATCGCCCTGGTCCAAGGGCTCCTGGTCGTCGCCCTCGCGGTGGTCGCCCGCGCGCTCTACCGCACGGCCCCCGACCCCCGCACCGCGATGCGGGGCTTCGCCGGACCCGCCGTCGCCATGCTGTCCTGCGCGCTCGGCGGCGTGATGTCGGGAGGCGGCGCCCAGCGCGTCGCCGACTGGCTCGACGGCGCCGGGGCACCCGGCTCCGGCGGCACCATAGACGGCCCGCCCGTGCTCCTCACCTGGCAGGCGTCCGTGATCCCGCCCCTCCTCGTGGTCGTCGCGGCACTCTGCGGCTGGCTCGGCGTCCGCACCTGGCGGCGGGCCCGCCGCGACCGGCCGAACGTGCCGCGCGACTACCCGGGCGAGCCCGAGGACGCGGCACGCAGCCGCCGCATCGCGGGCACGCGCGCGCGGGCAGCCCTCACCGACCGGGCCCCGCTGCTCGTGGGCATCACCTCAGGGGTCACGCTGCTGCTCGGTGCCGGGGCGCTCGTCGGCGCCTGGGTCAGCGAGGAAGTGCCCAGCGAAGCCGCGCAGGGCCTGCCGCTCTTCTTCGAAGGAGCCGCCGAGACCTCGCAGGCACTGGGTTCCTGGCTGATCGGCTTCGGCTTCATACTGTTCGTGACCTGGGGCCGCCGCGCCTATCGCGACCCCTCCGCACGCCGCACCATCGGCATCCTGTGGGACGTCGGCACGTTCTGGCCCCGCGCCGCCCACCCCTTCGCCCCGCCCTGCTACGCCGAGCGCGCGGTCCCCGACCTCACCTGGCGCATGCACACCTGGACCCGCGCGACGCGCGCCACGGGCGGCAGGCTCGTCATCTCAGGACACTCCCAGGGCAGTGTCCTGGCCGCCGCTGCCGCCTGGCAGCTGTGGCCCTCCGTCCGCAAGAGGGTCGCCCTCCTCACGTACGGCTCACCCCTGGAGCGCCTCTACGGCCGCTGGTTCCCGGCACACTTCGGCCCGGCCGCCCTCAGCTCGCTGCACCGCGAGGTCGACTGCTGGCGCAACCTCTACCGCACCACCGACCCGATCGGCGGTCCCGTCCGGGTGGAGCCCGACGGCGACGGACCACGGGTCGACCACGACGCCCTCAAGGACCCCTTGGTCTACGGCCGCACGGAGGCGCACCCGCTGCCCGCACCGATCCTGGGCCACTCCGACTACCAGGCCGACCCGGCCTTCGCCGAGGAGCGCGCCCGGCTGCTCGCCAGGCTCAAGCCCGGCGTGCCCGCCCCGCGCCCACAGACCGCCGAACCCGCCGAGACCGTCACTGACTCCGGAGAGCCCGCCGCGACGGTCACGGCAGCTCGGGCAGATCTTCCGGATACAGCAGGGTGAGGTCGTCCGTGCTGGGCTCCTCGAAGTGGGCGACGCGCCCCGCGTGCCGCTCCACCATCGCCTCGAACGTCTGGCGCGCGGTGCGGCCGTTGCCGAACGCGGGACCCTTCGGAAGCGCCGTGAAGTACTTCAGGAGGGCCTCGCCCGTCCCCGTGTCGAGGCGGTACTCATGCTCCTCGGCCTGCTGCTCGACGATCCGGAGCAGCTCTTCGGGGGCGTAGTCCCCGAAGGTGATGGTCCGTGAGAAGCGCGACGCGACACCGGGGTTCACGGAAAGGAACCGCTCCATCTCCGCCGTGTATCCCGCGACGATCACCACCACCGCCTCGCGGTGGTCCTCCATCAGCTTCACCAGCGTGTCGATGGCCTCCCGGCCGAAGTCGCGCCCGGAGTCCTCGGGCGAGAGCGCGTACGCCTCGTCGATGAACAGCACACCGCCGCGCGCCCGGTCGAACGCCTCCTGCGTGCGGATCGCCGTCGACCCGATGTGCTCGCCCACCAGGTCGACCCGCGACACCTCGACGAGATGCCCGCTCTCCAGGACACCGAGGGACGCCAGGATCTCGCCGTAGAGCCGCGCCACGGTCGTCTTGCCGGTGCCGGGGGAGCCGGTGAACACCAGATGGCGGCGTACGGACGCGGCCTTGAGCCCCGCGAGCAGCCTGCGCCGCCCGACCTCGATCATGTCGGTGAGGGCGCGCACCTCGCGCTTGACGCTGTCCAGGCCGACCAGTGTGTCGAGTTCACCGAGCACGTCCTTCGACGAGCGGGACGGCGGCTCGGGGGCCGTCTTCTTCTCGGCCGCCGGGTCCGTGACGCGCTGCCCGGGGATGGCGCCGAGCAGGCCCACTGACTGCGTGGCCGTCTGCGGGGCGGACTCCTGCGCCGCAGACGCCGCGCTCCGCACCCCGCCGCTCTCGTCGCTGGTGCAGTCCTCGACGAGCGGCCCGTCCTCGGCGAACTCGAAGCCGCCGCGCGCACACCGCTCGGTGCGGCACTTCTTCAGCGTCGTACGACATCCGTCGATGATGTGGAAGCCGTACCCGCCGCTGTCGGTCACCCGGCAGCCCTGCAGGCTGCCGCGGCCGCCCGCCGAGACGTAGAAGCCGGCCTCCGCGGGCGAAGTGACCGTGCAGCGCTCGATGGTGGGGTCGGCGCCCTTGGTGACGATGACGCCGGTCTGTACGCCGTCGACCGTGCAGTTGGCCAGGGTGCCGCCGCTGCCGTGGTCGCGGAACCACGCGCCGGTCGCGGCCTCGCGGATGCGGCAGTCGTCCAGCTGCGCCGTCGCGCCGTCGCTCACGGACACCGCCGTGTTGCGCACCTGGGAGAGGTCGCTGTCGACGACGTCGGCGCGCGAGCCGCGGTCCAGGACGAACAGCGCGTCCGGTACGTCGTGCACCCGGCAGGACTCCAGAACGGCCGTCGCGCCGTCGCTGACCCACACCGCGGGGTAGTCGCCCGTGCTGTCGTGGATCTCGCACTGGTTGGCGTCCACGCGGGTGCCCGGGTCCCACACCGAAAGGCCGTTGCGCCCGAACTGGCGCACGGTGGAACGCGTCAGGGTGAGGACCGAGCGGGAACGCAGGTCGATCGCGTTCTCCGGGATGTCGTGGATCCGGCAGTCGGCGAGCGTGAGCACGGCGTCCGTGTCGAGCGTGACGCCGTCCGACGTCGTGCGGTGCACGTCGCAGTCCGTCAGATGCGCCGCGGCACGCGCGGTGATCTGCACGCCCGAGCCCTTGACCTCGTACACCTCGCAGCCGATCGCCTCGAGTCCCGAGTGCTCACCGGTCACCGAGAGCCCCGCGCCGGACGCGTGATGCACCCGGCAGCGCTCCAGACGGGGGTGCGCGCCGCCGCGCACGGCGATGCCCGACTGCCCGGCCGAGACGATCTCGCACTCCTCGAAGACACCGCCCCCGCCGTCGAGCACGGCGATGCCGATGCCGCCGGGGTTGTCGACCGTGCAGCGCCGCACGGTCGGGCGCGCTCCGCCGCGCACCTCTATGCCGGCCGCGGAACGCGTCACCACGCGCACGTCGACGAGTTCGGGCGCCCCGTCCTCGACGAGCAGCGCGGGCGCCGCCGAGTCCTGCCCCTCGACGTGCAGGTCCTGCACCACGGCGGACGCCCGGACGGTGAGCGGCACCCCGTCGGAGGGCGCGATGCGCACGGAGCCGGGGGAGCCCTCGGGGCCGCGCAGCGTCACCGCCCGCTGGACGATGAGGTTCTCGCGGTACGTGCCGGGGGCGATGGTGAGCACGTCCCCGTCGCTCGCGGCCTCCAAGGCGGCAGCGAGCGACGCGTAGTCGCCCGTGCGGCGCCGCCATCGCGAGGTACCGGTGTGCGTCACCTGGACCGTGCCCTGTGCCATGGAGTTGCTCTGCCCCCACCTGGTCGTACGCGGGACCTCACGACCTCGCGCAAGGCGCCGAAGAGTTCGGCCGGTCCACCGTAGCGCGCGCGGCGAGGGCGAGTTGACCCGATCGCCAGGCTCTCACCTGGTCATCGCCGGTCTCTCACCGGCTCCGGAGGCGGGATCGGCGGCTCAGGAGCCCGTGCCGGTCCGTCCCCAGTCCGGCCCCGCCTTGTCCCAGGCCTGGTCCCAGCGGTCGTAGCGACGCAGGACGATCCGCCAGACGACCAGTCGCCTCGCCCCCTCGACGAGTCCGGCGGCCGCGAGCGCGACGCCGAATCCGGCAAGGGTCGCGTGCGTGGCCGCGGTCGCGCCGTCCAGCGGGCGGCCGACCACCTGGCCGTGCTCGTCCGTCCAGAGCCGGAAGTGGTCGCCCCGGTCGGGGGACCGGAGGTCGGCGAGCACCGCGCCGGAGTGCCTCGTGCCGTCCGGAGCCGTCCACCGGGCGAGCACACGGCTGTGTCTGTCACGCGCGGACGACGTCTCGGGATCGGGGTCGACCGGGGGGCTCGCGAGCTTCTTGACCACGGTCCCGGCCACTTCGTGACGCATTTCGTGCTGCTCCCGCACCGACTGCCGCAGGGCGTCCTGCGTCAGTCCGCCGATCGCGAATCCGGCAAGCGGCGCCGCCACGGCGATGAGCAGCACGGCCACGCACGCCACCCAGGCCTCGACGAGGTCGGTCTTCCTGCGCAGCGGATTGTGCCGCCAGCGCCAGAGCCCGACGAGTGCTCGCACAGTCCTGCACCCCTTTCCGCGTCCGTCTTCACCACGAACGGCACGGCCCACGCGTCGGCGGGAAGAAGAGAGAGGGACATCACCCTTCTCCTTCCCACCCAACCACACTCAACGACTGGGCCCGGCCTTCGAGTTCCCCGAGCCGGGGCCTTCAATCGAGGACGGTGAACGGGTCACCGATCCGGACCGATCCGGTCGTTTCCGGCACCAGATTCTGGCCGAAGACCAGCTGGTCACCGAAGCGGCGGTGCTTGGCGAGCGTCCGCAGCGGCTCCTTGCCGCGCTCCGCGCTGTGCTGGTCGGTGGTGGTCACGACGCAGCGACCGCACGTCTTGGCGACCCGGAAGGCGACGTCGCCGATCGCGACGCGCGACCAGTCGTCCTCGGCCCAGGGCGCCGTCCCGTCCACGACCACATTCGGCCGGAAACGGTTCATCGGGAGCGGCCCCTCGTCGGAGTGATCACCCTGCGCGATGAGCGAGTTCAGGGCATCGAGGGAGGAGAGCGTGGTCAGAAGCAGCGGATACCCGTCGGCGAAGGAGACGGTCTCACCGTCCTTGGCGTACGCGGGATCGACGGGCCGCCGGGTCGCGGGGTCGTCGAGGTGGACGAGCCGGACGTCCGTGTCGAGATAGGCGCTGAACCAGGTGTGCGCCGCCGCGTCGGCGGGCTCGGCCTCGACCTTGTCCTTCCAGATCTCCACCGTGACGGTCTCGCCGGAGGGCGGCACGGCGACCGTCAGCGGTTCTTGGCCGGGCGCGGACATGCGTATGCCGCCGCCGGGCAGGAGCTCGGCGGCAGCCAACGCGAGCCGCGGATGCGGCCGTTGCGTGATGACCCGTCCCTCGCCGTCGATCAGCACCCACCGCCGGTCACCCGCGAGTCCCCAGGGCTCGACGACGGCCTCACGCGGAGCGTGTCCCCCGACCGCCTTGAGCGGGTAGTAGTGGATCGAGTGCAGCGCTGGATTCGGCATACGGTCATCCTGCCAGCAGCCACTGACAGGAACCCGTGCGGGCGAATCAGTAGCCGCGGTAAGGGCGGTTGTACGGATCCTCGTACGTCGCCGGGGCAGGGCGGGGCGACGCGGGGCGCATGGCCTCGTAGCCCGTTCCGGCCGGGGGGCGCTGTTGCTGCTGTTGCTGCTGGGGCCCCGGGTAGCCGCGCGGCGGTGAAGGCTGCTGCGGGATGTACGGCGCGGGCGCCTGCTGCAGCGGCGCGGGCTGCTGCGCGTAGCCGTACGCGGGGTTCTGGTGCGACGGGGCGGCAGGCAGCGCGGCGATCGGGGCGGGGAGCGCGGGCAGGTGACTACCCGTGTCGTACGCGGAAGGGACCCGGATCGGAGCGATCTGAGGAGTACCCCGCTCGGCGACAAGGGAGTCGTAGATCGGAGTGTCCGGGAAGGACGGCGCGGAATAGTAACCGCCGCCATAGGTGGAGCGGGGGGAGGTCATGACACATAAGTTAAGCCCTTGATGTGCTGGTTGGGGAGACCGATAAGAGGGTTGTTTTACGCGTCGGTAGTGACTCGGCTTCCCCAATCTGAGCGAACTTGGGAGAAATCGGTCGCAAGGCGGCGTATGAATCGTGTAAAAGCCGCGCTCCGTCCGGGTTACCGGTGGTTGACGCGTGGTTGACGCGGAGGCCGCGCGAGGGGTGTCGGCGGTGGGCGTGGGCGGTGGGGCGTGGGCCTCTCGGCGGTCCGGGTAATAGGTTGGTCATGAACGGGACGGCGGCCCGGCCGGACGTGGCCACTTGCGATGGGGGCGGACATGACAATGCCTAAAGGTTCGAATGTTCCTGTGCCGGCACCTGCCGTGCGCGTCGAGTTGGGGTGGACCGCGGGAGCCGGGGTGCCGGACACCGACGCGTCGGCTCTGTTGCTGGCCGCTTCCGGGAAGGTCCGCTCGGACGACGACTTCATCTTCTACAACCAGGCGGTCCACTCCTCGGGCGCGGTGCGCCACGAGGGCAAGAAGACCGAGGGCGGCCGGGTGAGCGACGCGCTCGTGGTGGACCTCGCGCGCGTGGAGCCCGCCATCGAGACCGTGGTGCTCGCGGCCTCGACGGACGGCGGCGCCTTCGGACAGGTTCCCGGGCTCTTCATCCGGGTCGTCGACGCGGCGAACGGCGCCGAGATCGCGCGCTACGACAGCGAGGACGCGACCGTGGAGACGGCGTTCGTCCTCGGCGAGCTCTACCGCCGCCAGGGCGCGTGGAAGTTCCGCGCCGTCGGACAGGGCTACAGCAGCGGTCTTGAGGGGCTGGCCACGGACTACGGGATCTCGGTGGACGAGCCGCAGCAGGCGGCGCCGCCCGCACCGGCCGCGGTGCGGCCCCCCGCGGCCCCGGCCCCAGCAGTTCCGGCGGCTCCGGCGCCGTCCGTCCAGGCCCCGCCGCCCCCGCCCCCGCAGGCTCCCGCTGCCGCGCCCGCCGCCCAGCCGGTGCGGCTGTCCAAGGTCACGCTCACCAAGGACGCGCCGTCCGTCTCGCTGACCAAGCAGGGCGGCACATCCGGGGCGATGCGCGTGAACCTCAACTGGGAGGTGCGCAAGCAGTTCAAGGGCTGGGCCAGCAAGCTCGGCCGGGCCGTGGCGATGCACGCGGACCTCGACCTGGACCTGTGCGCCCTGTACGAACTGGCCGATGGCCGCAAGGGCGTCGTCCAGGCCCTCGGCAACGCCTTCGGTTCGCTCGACCAGCCCCCGTACCTGCTGCTCGATGGCGACGACCGCACCGGCGCCGTGGCCAGCGGCGAGAACCTCACGGTCAACCTCGACCACATCAAGGACTTCAAGCGCATCGTCATCTTCGTGACGATCTACGAAGGCGCGCGCAGCTTCGCCGACCTGAACGCCACAGTGACCCTGCAGCCGCAGCACGGCGCCTCCATCGACTTCTCGCTCGACGAGTGCACGGTGCCCTCCACGGTCTGCGCGCTCGCGCTGCTGACGAACAACAACGGCGATCTCTTCGTCCAGCGAGAGGCCCGCTACCTGGTGCCCGAGCGCGGCGTGAGCCCGCAGCGCACCATCGACTACGCGTACGGCTGGGGCATGAACTGGACGCCCGGCAAGAAGTGATTCAGCGCTGCTCGGGAGCGGGATCGGGGCGGGCGTACGTCCGCCCCTTCCACGCCGCTCCGCGCCCTCTGTAGTGCTGCACCGCCGAATCCACCGTCATGAGGAGGTAGAGGAACGCGGTGAACGGCAGGAGGGGAGCGAGCCAGAGCGTCTGCCGGTAGTAGCGCAGCATCGGGATGTACGTCGCCGTCATCACGAGCCACGCGAGCCCACCGAGCAGGGCGGGTGCCGCGTGCCCGGTGGCCAGGCCGACGGCCAGCGCGACCGGGGGCGCCAGATAGATCAGGGCGAGCCCCAGGACCGTACCGAGCAGGACCAGGGGGTTGTGCCGCAGTTGGGCATAGGCGCTGCGCGAGACCATCCGCCATAGGTCGCCGAGCCCGGGGTAGGGGCGCACGCTGTCGACGCGCTCCGCGAGCCCCAGCCAGATGTGGCCGCCCGAGCGCTTCACCGCCCTGGCGAGCGACACGTCGTCGATCACCGCTTGCCGGATGGAGTCCGGGATCCCCGCGCGTTCGACGGCCTCCGCGCTCACCAGGACACATCCACCGGCGGCCGCGGCCGTGCGCGAGCCCTTCTCGGCGATCCACCGGAACGGATAGAGCTGCGCGAAGAAGTACACGAACGCCGGGACGACGAGCCGCTCCCACATGCTCGCGACCCGCAGCCGCGCCATCAGCGAGACAAGGTCGAAACCGGCCGTCTCCGCCGCCGCGACCAACTCCCGCAGACTGTCCGGCTCATGGGCGATGTCCGCGTCGGTCAGGAGCAGATACCGGGGGCCACGCGCGCGTGCCAGGCCGATGCCGTGCCGTACGGCCCAGAGCTTGCCGGTCCAGCCCGGCGGCGGCTCACCCGGTGAACCGACGGTCAGCGGCAAACCGCCGTACCGGTCGGCCAGCGCGCGGGCCAGCTGCCCCGTGCCGTCCGAACTCCCGTCGTCGACAAGGAAGATCTCGGCCTGCCCCGGGTAGTCCTGGGCCAGCAGCGAGGGGAGGCTGTCGGGCAGCACGGCGGCCTCGTCACGGGCGGGGACGACGACGCAGACCGAGGGCCAGGTGTCCGGTTCGCGGCGTGTCGGCAGACGCAGGTCCGTGCGCCAGAAGAAGCCTTGTCCCCACAGCAGCCACAGCCAGGCGGCAAGCGATCCGGCGGCGGTCCATACAACGGCGCTCATCCGCCGCAGTCTGCCCCACGGCACGGGGCGCGGGAGGCCGATCGACTATGGTGACCGGGTGAAGATCGCGCTCATAGACTCGGGTATCGGCCTGCTCCCCGCCGCGGTGGCGGTACGTCGTCTGCGGCCGGACGCCGATCTCGTCCTCTCGTCGGACCCCGACGGACTGCCCTGGGGCCCGCGCTCGGCCGAGGACGTCATCCAGCGCTCGCTCGCCATCGCCGAGGCGGCCGCCGCGCACCGTCCCGACGCGCTGATCGTGGCCTGCAACACCTCGTCCGTGCACGCCCTGCCCGCCCTGCGCGCCCGGTTCGAACCCGACCTGCCCGTCATCGGGACCGTACCGGCGATCAAGCCGGCCGCGGCGGGCGGCGGCCCCATCGCCATCTGGGCCACTCCCGCCACCACCGGCAGCCCCTACCAGCGCGGCCTCATCGAAGAGTTCGCCGGCGGCGTCGGCGTCACCGAGGTGCCCTGCCCCGGCCTCGCGGACGCCGTGCAGTACGCCGACGAGGCCGCCATCGACAGGGCGGTCGCCGCCGCGGCGGCCCTCACCCCGCGCGATGTAAGCGCCGTCGTCCTGGGCTGCACCCATTACGAACTGGTCGGAGAGCGCATCCGCGCGGCCCTCCAGCAGCCCGGTCTTGCGCCCCTCGTCCTGCACGGCTCCGCCGGAGCGGTCGCCGCCCAGGCGCTGCGCAGGACCGGCGACCTCTCCGGCCCGGGAACCGGCACGGAAGGCGGCCTGACGGTGATCCTGAGCGGTCGCGACGCCGAGCTGCCCGTCGCCGCCCACACGTACGCCGAAGGAAGGCTGCTCGCGGCGGTCAGCCCCGCGCGCTGAGTCCGCGGGACACCCACCCCGGAGCAGTGACGCTCTGCGACGCGATGCCTTCCCAGCGGAACGTGAGTAGTCTCTGACGCATGAGGGACCACACTCACGGTGAGCGGGGCAGCACAGCCGACGCCCCGCCGGAAGTCTGGACCGGTAGTGCGACCAACCGCGTGCAGTGGCTGCTGGCGCTCGCCGGTGCCCTCTGCCTGGCACTGGGCATCGAGCTGGCCGTCGACAACATGTGGACGTCCGGCATCGCGGCCCTGGCCATGGCTGTCGTGGGGTGCGTCGCCGCCGGACTGTTGATCCTGTTCGGCACCCTCGCCTTCGTCCATGTCGCCGTGAAGGTCGACAAGGACTCCCTGGAAGTGCGCTGCGGTCACATGGGCCTGCCGCGCCGCCGCATCCTGCTCTCCCACGTGGTGGGCGCCGACTTCGCGCAGGCCGTCAGCCCCAGGCAGTGGGGCGGCTGGGGCTACCGCTCGCGGCCCGAGCTCGGTACCGCCGTCGTGGTCAGGCGTGGCGAGGGCCTGGTGCTCAGCCTGGGCGACGGCCGCAAGTTCACGGTCACCGTCGACGACGCCGAGGCGGCCGTAAAGATCATCCGGGATCGGCTGTCCCTGGCGAAGCGCCCGGCGGCCTGACCGGCGCCGGTTCGTCGCCCAGCGGTCGCGCCGTGGCGATGCCCGCGAGGTAGCCCGCGCCCGTGGTCACCGCCGTGACGCTCAGCGCGTTGCCGACCGAGGCGACGGCGGCGAGGGCCGTCAGGGCCGCGCCCGCCGAAAGCACGACCTGGGTGGAGCGCGGCGAGCGGTACAGGGCGTACAGAAGCCAGCAGAACACCGCCGCGAGCAGGACCACGCCCGCCAGGCCCTGCTCGGCCGCCTGCTGCAACGGCGCCGAATGGGGTCTGCCGTCCGTGAGGAGATTCTCGGCCACCGTGGGACTGGAGTCCGCGAACCGGCCGGGGCCCACGCCGAGCACCGGTTCCCGGTCCACGAGTGCGAGCGCGTCGTGCCACAGCTCGACCCGGTGCCCGTCGAGCTGGCCCTCCAGGGACGCGCTCAGCCCCTCCGGAAGTACGTCATCGGCGATCGCCCAGGTCAGACCGGTCACCACCGCCGTGGCCAGGGCGAGACCGACGAGACCGACGACCCTGCCCCGCATCAGAGTGGTCGCCAGCGAACAGAGCAGGATCCCGGTGCACGCGACGACACCGGCCATCGAGCCGAGCACCACGGCGGCCACCACGATGCCCACGGCGAGCAGGCGCATCGCGAGCCGCGTCGAGGGCCCGCGAGCCGCCCATGCCGCCGTGCAGGCGGCCCCCGACGCCAGGATCAGGAGCGCGGCCGCGGCGCCGGTGTGGCCAAGGGGCGCCGCGGCGACGGGACCCGGTGAGAGGTGCGGGGCCGCCGTCGCGAGACCGATTCCGGCCAGTGCGCCGGCACAGGGCGCGGCGACCGGCAGGAGCGCCCCGCAGATCCGCCCGCCCGCGTACCCCGCGGCCACGGCGAGCACCGCGAGGAGCACGCCCTCGGGCTGACCGCCGTGCATTCCGGCGCTGATCAAGGTCCAGGCGGCGCACACGCCGAGCAGCGCGACGCCTGTCGCGTCTGACGCGCTGCGCCGTTCGTACGCCCCCGGTGGCTCGGCCGTCGCGGCCATCCCCGTTGTCCCCACCCCGTCGCCCCCCGCTGTGTGACGGGCCCTGAACGCTGTGGCTCGATCCGGCCGCAGGTCAGGGACTTGGGCACACCGTAGTCGCTGAAGTGTGAGATGTGGACGTCTTGCGCAGGAACGATCCGTCAATCGCCGGGACATCGCCTGGACATCACCGGGGCATCACCGGGACGGAGCCTCCGGCGGCGGGCAGGCACGACCGTCCTGTCCGTGTCCACGTGACGCGCCGTACACTCCCCGAGTGACCGCCACCACCACCTCCGTAGACGAGTCGGAGCAGCTCGGACCGCGTCCCGCGCCCCCCTCGCGCAAGGCCCGCGTCCTGCGAGCGCTCGTCCCGGCCGCCGCGGCGGCACTCTCCGGAGTGCTCCTGTACATCAGCTTTCCGCCACGCACCTTGTGGTGGCTCGCCCTGCCCGCCTTCGCGGTGTTCGCCTGGTGCCTGCACGGCCGCAGCTGGAAGGCGGGCCTCGGGCTCGGCTACCTCTTCGGCCTCGGCTTCCTCCTGCCGCTCCTGGTGTGGACCGGGGTGGAGGTCGGCCCGGGGCCCTGGCTGGCGCTCGCCGCCATCGAGGCGATGTTCGTCGCCCTCGTGGGAGCGGGCATCACCGTCGTCTCGCGGCTGCCCGGCTATCCGTTCTGGGCGGCTGCCCTCTGGACCGCCGGTGAGGCGGCACGCGCGCGCGTGCCGTTCAGCGGATTCCCCTGGGGGAAGATCGCCTTCGGGCAGGCGGACGGCGTCTTCCTGCCGCTGGCCGCGCTCGGCGGCACTCCCGTCCTCGGGTTCGCGGTCGTCCTGTGCGGCTTCGGCCTGTACGAGATCGTCCGTCAGGTACGCGACGCGCGCGGCACCGGCGTCGTACGCCGCGGCGCGGCGGCAGCGGCCCTGCTCAGCGTGCTCGTCCCGGTCGTCGGCGCCTTCGCCGCGCGTCCGCTGGTCAGCGACGACGCCGAGGACGGCACCGCGACCGTCGCGGCCATCCAGGGCGACGTCCCGCAGGCGGGCCTGGCGTTCAACGCCCAGCGTCGTGCGGTGCTCGACCACCATGTGCGCGAGACCGAACGGCTCGCGGACCGGGTGAAGGCGGGCAAGGCGAAGCAGCCGGACTTCGTCCTGTGGCCGGAGAACTCCTCCGACATCGACCCGTTCACCAACCCGGACGCCCACGCGGCGATCGAGCGCGCGGTCAAGGCGATCGGCGCCCCCATCTCGGTGGGCGGAGTCGTCGAGACCAAGGACGGCAAGCTCTTCAACGAGCAGATCCTGTGGGACCCGAAGAAGGGCCCCACGGACACCTACGACAAGCGGCAGATCCAGCCCTTCGGCGAGTACATCCCGCTGCGTTCCGTCGTCGGCTTCTTCAGCAGCGACGTCGGCATGGTGCGCCAGGACTTCAGCCGCGGCACGAAGCCCGGCGTCTTCACCATGGCGGGCACGAAGGTGGGCCTCGCCACCTGCTACGAAGCCGCCTTCGACTGGGCCGTGCGCGACACCGTCACGCACGGCGCGCAGCTGATCTCGGTGCCCAGCAACAACGCCACGTTCGACCGCAGCGAGATGACGTACCAGCAGCTGGCCATGTCGCGGATCCGCGCCGTCGAGCACAGCCGCACCGTCACCGTCCCGGTGACCAGCGGCGTCAGCGCGATCATCATGCCGGACGGCAGGGTCTCCCAGAAGACGCAGTGGTTCACCGCCGACTCGCTCGTCGAGGAGGTGCCGCTGCGTTCCTCGCAGACCCCGGCCACCCGGCTCGGCGTCTGGCCCGAGGGCCTCCTCGTACTGATCGCAGCCGGTGGTCTCGCCTCGGCGGTGACGGGCGCCGTACGGGCCAGGCGCGCCCGTTAGGGTCGACCGTATGGCTACACCTGACTTCATCCACACGATCCGGGCCGACGCCGGCCACCAGCTGTTGTGGCTCCCCGGGGTCACCGCCATCGTCTTCGACGACGAGGGCAGAGTGCTCCTGGGCCGCCGCTCCGACAACGGCAAGTGGTCGGTCATCGGCGGCATGCCGGACCCGGGGGAGCAGCCCGCCGCGTGTGCCGTGCGCGAGGTGTTCGAGGAGACCGCGGTGCACTGCGTGCCCGAGCGCGTGGTGCTCGTCGAGGCCCTGGAGCCGGTGACGTACCCCAACGGCGACACCTGCCAGTTCATGGACATCACCCTGCGCTGCCGTGCCGTCGGCGGCGAGGCCAGGGTCAACGACGACGAGTCGCTCGACGTGGGCTGGTTCGCGCTTGACCAGCTGCCCGACCTGCACGAGTTCGGCCTCTTCCGGATCAAGCAGGCCATGGCGGAGGAGCAGCCGACGTGGTTCGACCGGACGTGACCTCGCCGCTCAGGTCGCCTTGAGCATGTCCGCGCACTTCTCGCCGATCATCATCGTCGTGATGCACGGGTTGACCGCGGGCAGGAACGGCATGACCGACGCGTCGGCGACGCGCAGGCCGGTGACGCCCTTGACGCGCAGCTGAGGGTCGAGCGGCGAGTCCGCGTCGTCCGTCGCGCCCATCCGTACGGTGCCCGCCGGGTGGTAGACGGTGTTGTGGGTCTGACGGATGTAGGCGAACAGCTCGTCGTCGGTCGTGGCGTCCGGGCCCGGAGCGAGTTCGGCGCCCGCCCAGCCCGCCATCGGGGCCTGCGCCGCGATCTCACGGGCGAGCCGGAGGCCGTACGTCATCACGCGGATGTCGTGGTCGTCGGTGAAGTAGCGCGGGTCGACCTTCGGCTTGTCCCGGAAGTCGCGGGTGCGCAGCCGCACCGTGCCCATGGAGCGGGCCCGGGTGACGTTCGGGGTGAGGCAGAAGGCGTTGTCGGTGGTCGGATAGCCGCGCCGGTAGGTGTTCATGTCGAAGGGCACCGAGCCGTAGTGGAACATCAGGTCCGGGCGGTCGAGGCCCGGTTCGGTGTCCGCGAAGATGCCGATCTCCCACCACTGGGTGGAGGAGGTGACCATCGGCTGTTTCGCCTCCCACATGATCACGCCCTCGGGGTGGTCCTGGAGGTGGGCGCCGACTCCGGGGGAGTCCACCCGCACGTCCACGCCGCACTCCCGCAGATGCCCGGCGGGTCCGATGCCCGACAGCATCAGGAGTTTCGGCGAGTCGATGGCCCCGCAGGAGACGATCACCTCGCGGCGCGCCGTGACGCTGGCGCTGTGAACGGTGTCGGGCTCCAGGTACTCGACACCCGTACAGCGCTGCCCCTCGTCGAAAAGGAGCCGCTTGGCCTGCAGCCCCGTGCGCACCTCGAGGTTGGGCCGCTTGCCGAGGATCGGGTGCAGATACGACACCGAGGCGGACGAACGGGTGCCGTCCGGGCGGGAGTTGATCTGGAACCAGTGGGCGCCGCGCTTCACCGTCGTGCCGGTGTTGAACGGAGTGGTCGGGATGCCCGCCGCCGCGCACGCCTCCAACAGGGCTGATCCGCACGGGTCGTTGGGCGGGACGCTCATGATGTTCACCGGGCCCGAGCGGCCGTGGTGGTCGCCGGGCGCGTCGTTGGTCTCCAGGCGCTGGTAGAGGGGGAAGCAGTCCGCGGCGCTCCAGCCCGTACAGCCCAGGGAGCCCCACTCGTCGAGGTCCTCGGACGGGGCCCAGAAGGCGATGCAGGAGTTGTGCGACGAGCAGCCGCCGAGCACCTTGGCGCGGGCGTGCCGCATGAAGCTGTTGCCGTTCTCCTGCGGCTCCACCGGATAGTCCCAGTCGTAACCGGACTCCAACAGGGCCATCCACTTGGTCAGTTGGAGGATGTTGTCGTCGCCGACGTCCGAGGGCCCTGCCTCAAGGACGCAGACGGTGACGTCCGGGTCCTCGGTCAGCCGCGCGGCGACGACGGCGCCTGCCGTGCCGCCGCCGACCACCACATAGTCGAACTCGGCCTTGGGGCTCTGAGCGGGCATGGTGACTCCAGATCAGCGGGGTTCAGGGGGCGGCAGGGGGAGACGGGGGTGTCGTGGGGTCCTTGACCTCCTCGAAGCGGTGCTCGGCGAGCACGCCCGCCTTGTGCCGCTGCACGAACCAGTAGTAGGCGAAGCCGCCGCACGCGACGATGCCGATGAAGAGGAACGCGCCCCAGCGCAGGTACCAGTGCTGAGGTCCGGTCGCGTTGTAGACCTCCGCGCGGGGCCAGGCCAGGTTGAGGGACATGGCCGCGCCCCAGAGCACGGCGAGGACGTTGATCGGAAGACCGAACTTGCCGAGCGAGAACTTGCCCTCCGCCGGCTGCCACTGGCCGCGCAGCCGCCTGATCAGCATCGGCAGGGTGACCAGCAGATAGGCCAGGTAGATCATGATGATCGCGATGCTCGTGATCACGGAGAAGATCTGCGGCTGGTTGATGTTGATGACCAGGATGCCGACGCCGACGAGCCCGATGATGATCGCGGGCAGCACGGGAGTCTGGAAGCGCGGGCTGACCTTGGCGAGCAGCGAGGACGCGGGCAGGCAGCCGTCGCGGGCCATGGCGAACGCGAGGCGGATACCCGCGGCCTGCACCGCGAGTTCGCAGACGGTGATGGCGATGACCACGCACCACAGCACGATCTCGCCGATCGTGGAGCCGAGCGTGCTCAGCACCACGTACTGCAAGCCGTCGACGGACAGTTGCTTCGCGTGCAGATCCGGCACGGCCAGGAGCGCGAACAGCAGGATGAGCCCGCCGATGAGGAAGGAGAAGACGAGCGCCCGCAGGATCGCCCGTGGGGCGTTGCGGCTCGGGTCGAGGGACTCCTCGCCCAGCGAGGAGGCGGTGTCGAAGCCGTACATCACGTACGCCGATGCCAGCGACGCCGTCAGGAACGCCCCGAAGTAGCCGAGGTTCTGGCCCTTGCCGAGACCGCCGGTCTCCGTGATGGCGCTGGGGCCGCGGGTGATGTGGGCGGCGAGCAGCACGATCAGGACGACGGCGGCGATCAGCTCGATCAGTACGCCGGCGGAGTTGATCCGGGCCATCAGCTTGACGCCGAACGCGTTGACCAGCGTGGTGAACAGGATGAGGACCGAGCCGAGCAGCACGGCGTTCTTCGCCGCGTCGGTCGTCCCGCTGCCGTCCCCGACGAACTGGAACACGTCGGAGATCTGCGGCAGCGTGATCTGGTACGCGAGGGCGACCGCCGCCAGGGACACCATGGTGGCCGTCAGCATCATCCAGCCGCCGAGCCAGCCGACGTGCTTGCCGCCGAGCTGCTTGCCCCAGTTGTAGACGGACCCCGCTACGGGGAAGCGGGCGGCGAGCTCGCAGAAGCAGAGGGCCACCATCAGCTGGCCCAGGAAGACCATCGGCCAGGACCACCAGTAGGCGGGGCCGCCGAAGCTGACGCCGAAGTAGAAGAGCTGGAAGGTGCCGGTCAGGATCGAGATGTAGCTGATCCCGGCCGCGAAGGTGTGGAAGTTGCCCAGGGTCCGCTTGAGTTCGGGACGGTAACCGAGCTCGCCGAGCGCGTCGTCGTCGTCCTGGTGCTGACGCCGGGCGGCGTCGGCGGCATCGGCGCCCTTGCCGGGATCCGTACTCATTCGAACCACCTCTGCGGTGTCGCTGCCAGGTTGCGCCAGATGTGCTTGGCCTCCTGGTACTCGGCAAGTCCTGCCGGTCCCAGTTCGCGGCCGAAGCCGGACTGCTTCATGCCGCCCCACTCCGCCTGCGGCACGTAGGGGTGGAAGTCGTTGATCCAGACGGTTCCGGCGCGCATCCGGGCCGCCACGCGCTGGCCCTTGCCGGTGTCCTGCGTCCAGACGGCGCCCGCGAGTCCGTAGACGGTGTCGTTGGCGAGCCCGATCGCCTCGTCCTCGGTCCTGAACCGCTCGACGGTGAGCACCGGGCCGAACGACTCGTCGGTGACCACGGACATGCCCGGGGTGCACTCGTCGAGCACGGTCGGCGGGTAGTAGTAGCCGTCCCTCAGCGCCGGGTCGTCGGGGCGCGCGCCGCCGCAGCGAAGGACCGCGCCCTCGGCGATGCCTGCCGCCACGTACGCCTCGACCTTGTCGCGGTGCGCGGCGGAGATCAGCGGACCCGTGCGGGCGTTGTCGTCGAAGGGCCCGCCGAGCCGGATCCGCCGTGCGCGCTCGACCACTTCGTCCACGAACCTGTCGTGCAGTCCGTCCTCGACCAGGAGCCGTGCACCGGCCGAACAGACCTGGCCCGAGTGCAGGAAGATCGCCATCAGGGCGTAGTCGACCGCTGTGTCGAAGTCGGCGTCGGCGAAGACGATGTTCGGATTCTTGCCGCCGAGCTCCAGGGCGACCTTCTTCACCGTGGGGGCCGCGGCGGCCATGATGCGCCGCCCGGTGACGAGCCCGCCGGTGAACGACACCATGTCGACCCGCGGGTCCTCGCTGAGCGGCGCGCCCGCGGTGGGGCCCGCGCCGAGGATCAGGTTGGCGACGCCGGCGGGCAGCCCGGCCTCGGTGAGCAGCCGCATCAGGATGATGCAGGTGTGCGGCGTCAGCTCGCTGGGCTTGAGGACGAAGGTGTTGCCCGCGCCGAGCGCGGGGGCGACCTTCCAGGCGGTCTGAAGGAGCGGATAGTTCCACGGAGTGATCAGGGCGCACACCCCGACCGGCTCGTGCACCACCCGGCTGTCCACCTCCGAGCTGCCCGCGTCGACGACACGGTCGGTGCCGCCAGCCGCCGTCAGGTTGCCGAAGTAGCGGAAACAGTTCGCGATGTCGTCCATGTCGTACTCGCTCTCCACGAGCCGCTTCCCGGTGTCCAGGGATTCGGCGCGGGCGAGTGTGTCCTTGTCGCGTTCGAGGAGGTCGGCGACGCGCAGCAGCAGGCGGCCGCGTTCGGCCGCCGGGGTGCCGGGCCACGGCCCGCGGTCGAAAGCCTCACGCGCCGCGGCGATCGCCGCGGCCGCGTCCTTGGGCCCGGCTTCGTCGACGGTCGCGACCAGGGTGTTGTCCGCGGGGCAGCGGATCTCCCGTACCTGCCCGTCCTGGGCAGTGGTCCATGTTCCGCCGATGAAAAGCTCCGGCATGACGGCTCCTCGGGGGTGGAATGCGCGGGTGCTCCACGAAAGGACGCTAAGGAGAGCGGGCCGCACGCGCACCGCAAGAGCCGCTATTCGGCGCATTCACCTCTTCCGCCCCGGTCGCGGCCCCGCGGGATCCGGCGCCCTCGAAGACCGTCCGCCCCGCACTCCGTTAGCCTGAGGGCACGATGAACCAGCTGAGCACGTCATGGGGCGCGTACGACCTCACACGATTCCCGGAGGACCCCCGCGACCCGCTGCGCGCCTGGTCCGCAGCCGACGCCTACCTTCTGAGGCATCTCGCGGGTGAGACGGGCGGGACCGGTGAGACGGACGAGGGGGGCAAGCCCGTCGACCTCTCGGGCTCCGTTGTCGTCGTCGGCGATCGCTGGGGCGCGCTGACCACCGTGCTCGCCGGGCATCGGCCGACCCTGATCACCGACTCGTTCCTCGCGGGCGAGGCGACGCGGGCGAACGCGGCACGCGCCGGGTTCGCGCCGGACGCGGTGCGGATCGCGACGACCGTCGACGCGCCGCCGAGCCGGATCGACGTACTCCTGGTCCGCGTGCCGAAGAGCCTCGCGCTCCTGGAGGACCAGCTGCACCGGCTCGCGCCCGCCGTGCACGCGGGCACGGTCGTCGTCGGCACCGGAATGGTCACCGAGATCCACACCTCGACGCTCGACCTGTTCGAGCGGATCATCGGCCCCACCCGGACGTCGCTGGCCCGGCAGAAGGCGCGGCTCATCTTCAGCACGCCGGACCCGGAGCGCGCCGCGGGCCCCAGCCCCTGGCCGCGCAGCTATGTCCTCGATACCGACTCCGGGGCGGGCGCGGGGCTGACCGCCGTCAACCACGCGGGCGTGTTCTGCGCCGAGCGCCTCGACATCGGCACCCGCTTCCTCCTGCAGCACCTGCCGACCGGCAGGGGAGCCGCGCACATCGTGGACCTGGGCTGCGGCAACGGCGTGCTCGGCACGGCCGCCGCCGTCGCGGACCCCGAGGCCACGGTCACCTTCGTCGACGAGTCGTACCCCGCTGTCGCCTCGGCACAGGACACCTTCCGCGCGAACGCCGCCGACTCCACGCGGGCGGAGTTCGTCGCGGGCGACGCCCTGGCGGCCGTACCCGCGGGGACGGTGGACCTCGTCCTGAACAACCCGCCCTTCCACACCCACCAGGCGACCTCCGGTGCGACCGCCTGGCGGATGTTCAGCGGAGCACGCGCCGCGCTGCGCCCCGGCGGCGAGCTGTGGGTCGTCGGCAACCGCCATCTCGACTACCACGTGAAGCTTCGGAAGCTCTTCGGCAACTCCCAAGTCGTCGCGGGGAACCCCAAGTTCGTGGTTCTGCGGGCGGTCAAGCGCGACCGCTGACGTGGCCTCGGGCGATACCTCAGCCGACACCTCAGGCGTCGAAGGCGGTCGCCCGGGTCACCTTCTCCCACGCGGCGATCTCCGTGCGGACCGCGTCGAGGTGACCGATGACCGCGTCCACGGAGTCGTCACCCAGCGGCAGACGCAGCGGAGTGTCGTCGGCGTCGAGCGCGGTGATGATCGCGGCGGCGGCCTTCGCCGGGTCGCCGGGCTGCTCACCGTCGCCGCCCCCGACCATCGTGCGGGTGGCGCCCGCCGTCGACGCGTAGTCCGGGATCTCGACGGGGCTGGCGCTGGTGTTGCCGAACAGGTTGGTGCGGAAGGCGCCCGGTTCCACGACCAGGACCTTGATGCCCAGCGGGCCCACCTCCTGGGCCAGTGCCTCCGACATCCCCTCGAGGGCGAACTTCGTGCCGCTGTACGCGGAGAACCCCGCGAACGACATCTGCCCGCCCATGCTGCTCATCTGCACGATCGCTCCCGAACGCCTCGCCCGCATGTGCGGAAGGACGGCGCGGATCAGCGCGGCGGGGCCGAAGACGTGCACGTCGAACAGGGCACGCAGCTCGGCGTCGGAGTCCTCCTCCAGGGCGCCGACGTGGCTGCGGCCCGCATTGTTCACCAGGACGTCGATGCGGCCGTGCCGGTCGATGACATCGTTCACGGCGGCTTCTATACCGGCCGTGTCGGTCACGTCCAGGGTCAGTGCCTCGACCTGGTCGGGGTGGGCGGCGACAAGGTCGTCCAGGGACGAGGCTTTGCGTGCGGTGGCGACGACCACGCCGCCCGCCGCGACGGCCGCCTCGGTGAACGCCCGGCCGAAGCCGCTGTTCGCGCCTGTCACGAGCCATACCTTCGACATCTTGAACTCCTTTTGAGTGGCGGCCGGGTCATCCGTTCCCGGCCACGTGGATCATCCTGCGGCTGAAACGGTTGGCTCGTCCAAGACTTGACGTGATAGCTGATGGTTATGGACCTTCATGGCAGTGGCGTACACGTACACGGCAGGGACGTGCACAGCAGGGATCTGCGGTACTTCGTCGCGGTGGCGCAGGAGTTGCACTTCACGCGGGCCGCCGAGCGGCTCTTCGTCTCGCAGCCCGCGCTGAGCAAGCAGATACGGGTGCTGGAAAGGCAGTTGGGCGCCGAGCTGTTCGTGCGGGAACATCGCGGCGTGCGGCTCACCTCCGTGGGTTCCGCTCTCCTTCCGCACGCCCGGCAGGTGCTTGAGAGCTGGCAGTCGGGCACGGAAGCGGTGGAGCGGGCGAAGACCGAGGAGCGGGCCACGCTCTTCGTGGGCATGAGTACGAGACCGGCCCGTGGCGGGCTTCTCCCGGCGGTGCGCTCCCGCTTCAGCGAGGCCCACCCGGCGGCCACGATCCGCCTGCGGCAGGTGAGTTGGGAGGATGCGAGCGCGGGCCTCGCGGACGGCACGGCGGATGTGGCCTTCATCTGGCTGCCGCTTCCCGACCTGGAGCGCTATGAGTGGGTGGTGGTCGCTGAGGAGCCGCGTCATGTCGCCCTGCCCGACACGCACCGCCTCGCGGACCTGGACGAGGTCGACTTCGCCGATCTGGCCGACGAACCCTTCCTCGCGCTGCCCGCGGGGGCGGGCGCGCTACGGGACTACTGGTTGGCCCTGGAGGCCCGTGCGGGCCGCCCGCCCCGCATCGGCGCGGAGATCGCCAGTACCGACGAGACGTACGAGGCGCTGGTGGACGGCCGTGGCGTCTGCCTGGTGGCCGCGGGCAACGCACCTCTGATCACCCTCGGCGGCGTCGTCACGCGCCCGGTCCGCGGCATCACGCCGAGCCGGTTCGCCCTGGCCTGGCGCGCGGGCGACGACCGCCGCCCGCTGGTGAGCGCGTACATCAAGGCGTGCGGGGAGGCGCTGGGGCGGGCGGAGCGGTAGCCCGCGGGCGTGTCTCCGCATACTTCTGCGTATCTCCGCGTACCTCTGCGTACCGCGACGCATCTCGTCGCAACCGTTGACCTTGCCTCAACACCCCCTTACCGTTTCGGCGTTCGGAGTATCAAATGCCGTTCGACATCACGAACATACGTCGATGGACGGGGACACTCTCGCCAGGGAGCACCGCCCCGCCCACCAGGGAGCCAGCCGCATGAGCCGCAGCGAAGTGCCCAGCCGTAGAACCGTGTTGCGAGGAAGCCTGGCCGTCGGCGCCCTGGCCGCCGCGCCGACCCTCGCCACGACACCCGCTCACGCCGCGTCCCGGGTCGCCGCCTACCGCAACCCGCTCGTCGAGCAGCGCGCCGACCCGCACATCGGCCGCCACGCCGACGGCCACTACTACTTCACCGCGACCGCCCCCGAGTACGACCGCATCATCCTGCGCCGCTCCCGAACGCTGCGAGGCCTGACGCGGGCGGACGAATCCGTCATCTGGCGGCGGCACACGAGCGGTGACATGGGGGCGCACATCTGGGCGCCGGAACTCCACCACATCAACGGCAAGTGGTACATCTACTTCGCCGCGGCCCCCGCCGACGACGTGTGGAAGATCCGCATCTGGGTCCTGGAGAACACCCATGCCAACCCCCTCAAGGGCAGTTGGACGGAGAAGGGGCAGCTCACCACGGCCTGGGACACCTTCTCGCTCGACGCCACCACCTTCACCCTTCCCCAAGCTCTCAACTCCGTTCGAGCAGGGGAGGCCCCCATCGGCAGCCGCTACCTGGCCTGGGCGCAGTACGAACCCGGCATGGACAACAACACCGGCGTCTTTTTGTCGCGGATGGCGAACCCCTGGACCCTGACAGGACATCAGATACGCCTCACCACACCCGAGTACGACTGGGAGTGCGTCGGCTTCAAGGTGAACGAGGGGCCGTCCGTCATCCAGCGCAACGGCCGTGTCTTCCTCTCGTACTCGGCGTCCGCGACCGACTCCAACTACTGTATGGGGCTGCTCACCGCCGACGCGCGCAGCGACCTCATCGACCCGGCATCCTGGTCCAAGTCGCCGACCCCCGTCTTCACCAGCAACGACACGACCAAGCAGTACGGCCCGGGCCACAACTGCTTCACCGTCGCCGAGGACGGCCGCACCGACGTCCTCGTCTACCACGCACGCCAGTACAAGGACATCGTCGGCGACCCGCTCAACGATCCCAACCGCCACACCCGAATCCAGAAGTTCGGCTGGAAGGCGGACGGAACACCGGACTTCGGCGTTCCCGTCGCCGATGCCGCCGTGTCGTAAGTCAGTCAGCGGGGCGCAGGAAGGGACGTACGAAGGAGCGCACGAACGCGTTTCGGAACTTCCCCCGCGGGTCGTGGCGTTGGGCCAGAGCGGCGAAATCGGCGGCGTGCGGATAGCGGTCGCCGAGATCGGCGGGGTCCGCGCCGAACACCTTGCCCCAGTGCGGCCGGGGCGCGAACGGCGCGAGGCGCTCCTCGACGAGCGCGACCACCGGGAGCACCGTCGCCGCGTCCGGCACCCAGGTGAAGTGGAACGCCACGGTGTCCCGGCCGTGGGCGGGGCTCAGCCACTGGGCGTCGGCGGCGACGGTGCGCACCTCGCAGACCTGGAGGACGGGCGCCACCCGGTCCCTGAGGGCGTCCAGGGCGTGCAGTGCGGCGAGGGCGTGCTCGCGCGGCAGCAGATACTCCGACTGGAGCTCGGCTCCGCTGCTCGGCGTGAACTCCGCCCGGAAATGGGGGAGGCGCTCATGCCACGACCCCGGAACTCCCAGCTGCTCGGTGCAGTTGACGGCCGGCATGCCCGGCACCGGATGCCGGGGCTCGTTCACGGGCGCCGCCCACGGGAAGCCGACGGCGGCGTCGTCGCGCTGCTTGAGCCACACCTGGTTGAAGCGCGGCCCGCGCCAGTCCGTGAACAGACTCACGCTGTACGCCGCCGATGACACCGCCTCGAAGTCGAGCTCCGCCAGGTCGAGTTCACCGAAGACGTGCTGGCTCACCGTGTAGAGCGGCTCCAGGTCGAGGGTGAGGGCGAGGACCACGCCGAGCGCGCCGAGGGAGACCACGGCGCCGTCGAAACCGTCGTCGCCGCGGCTCAGTACACACGTCTCCCCGTCGGCGGTCACCAGCTCCACCGAGCGCACGACCTCCGCGAGGGACTGGTTGCCGTTGCCCGAGCCATGTGTTCCGGTGGCGACCGATCCGGCCACCGAGATGTGCGGCAGCGAGGCCATGTTGGGCAGCGCGAGCCCGTACGAGGCGACCTGCCGGGCGAGTTCGGCGTACCGCACGCCGCCCGCCACACGTACGGTGCGCGCCGTGGTGTCCACGTCGATGGACGGCTCAAGGGCGGCGAGCGACAGCAGGGCGGTGTCCGCGGTGTCGCCGTCCACGTCGGCGATCCGGTTGAAGGAGTGGCCGCTGCCGAGCACCCGCACCTGACGGCTGCCCGCCACGAGGGACCGCAGGGCGTCCTGCGACGCGGGCCGGTGCAGCTCACGGGCCGAGAAGGTGATGTTCCCGGCCCAGTTGGTGACGGCAGCCACGGCACCGTCCTGGCCCGCGGTCACGGCGTCGGTCATGTTCGGATTCCTCCCTCATGGCGGTGGGAGGCCGTCGCAGGCCCTCCCGCTGCCTCGTCCTTGTACGTCAGGCCGGGTCTTGGTACGTCAGGCCGATCCGCGGATCACGAGCTCCGTCGGCAGAATGACCGCGGCCGGGTCCTCACCGCCGATCTGCGCGAGCAGTACCCGCACCATCTCGGCGCTGATGCGGTCCCAGGGCTGGCGGACCGTCGTCAGTTCGGGGCGGGCCGTCAGGGCGGCGGGCGAGTCGTCGAAGCCGCCGACCGCGACGTCCTGCGGGACCCGGCGCTCCGCGCCGTCGAGGGCCGTCAGGACGCCCTGCGCCATGAGGTCCGATGCGACGAACACGGCGTCCAGGTCGGGTGCCCGGGCGAGGAGCCGGGTGGCGGCGGCCTCACCACCGGCCCGGCTGTAGTCGCCGGACGCGATGAGCCGCTCGTCGACCGCGATGCCCTCCTCGGCGAGGACCTCCCGGTAGCCCGCGAGCCGTTCCACACCGCCGGGGGTGTCGAGCGGCCCGGTCACCGTGCCGATGCGGCGCCGCCCGAGGGAGAGGAGATGGCGCACCATGTCGCGGGCGCCGTCCCGGTCGTCCGCGGCGACATAACTCATCTTGGAGGCCTGGCCGATAGGCTTCCCGCACGCCACCAGGGGAACCCCGGCCTCCCGCAGCTCGTCCGCCACGGGGTCGCCGGAGTGGCTGGAGACCAGCAGCACCCCGTCGACATGGCCCGCGGTGATGTAGCGCATGATGCGGCGACGCTCGTCCGGGGTGCCGGCCAGCATCAGGAGCAGCGGGATGTCGTGTGCGGCGAGCGCCTGCGTGCAGCCCCGCAGCAGCACATTGAAGTTGGGGTCCTCGAAGAAGCGCTCCTGCGGTTCGGTGAGGAGGAAGCCCACGGAGTCGGAGCGGCCCGTTATCAGCGAGCGGGCGTGCCGGTTGACGACGTAACCGGTCTTGCGGATGGCCGCGTTGACGGCCTCCTGGGCGGAGGGGCTCACATAGTGTCCGCCGTTGAGGACGCGGGACACCGTGCCGCGCGAGACACCTGCCTCGCGGGCCACGTCGTGGATCGTCGGCGGCCTGCGCCTGCCCCCCGTTGCGTTCATGGTCACGACTTTACGGCTCCGGACAGCAGGTCGAGGCTCCAGAAGCGCTGGATGACCAGGAAGAGGGCGATGAGCGGCACGACGGCCAGGAGCGCGCCGGTGATCACGAGGGTGTAGAGCGCCGGGGTGTTGGAGCCCTGCTCCAGGAGCGTGAACAGGCCGAGCGTGATGGGGAACTTCTCGTCGTCGCTGAGCATGATGTAGGGGAGCAGGAAGTTGTTCCACACCGCCACGAACTGGAACAGGAACACCGTCACCAGGCCCGGCACCATCATCGGAAGCGCGATCCGGGTGAAGATCCGCCACTCGCTCGCACCGTCCATCCGCCCCGCCTCCACGACATCGCCGGGCACGGCCGCGGAGGCGTAGATCCGGGCGAGATACACGCCGTAGGGCGAGAGGACGAGCGGCATGAGGACCGAGGCGTACGAATCGGTGAGATCGGCTTTCGCGAGCAGTAGGTACTGCGGTACGGCCAGGATCACCGGCGGCATCAGGACGCCCGCCATGAGGATGTTGAACACGCTCTCGCGGCCTCGGAAGCGGTAGACCGCGAGGGCGTAGCCGCTGACCGCGGAGACGGCCGTGGACAGGAGTGCGCCGAGACCGGCGTAGAGGGCGGAGTTGCCCATCCAGCGCCAGTAGATGCCGTCGCGGTAGGCGGACAGGTCCGTGACGTTGTCGGCGAAGCCGCTGCCGGGCCAGAACGTGAACGTGGAGAACAGTTCGCGCCCCGACTTGGTGGAGGCGATCACCACCCAGAGCACGGGCAGCAGGCAGTACAGGGCGCCGAGCACGAGGACGGCGGTCGGGAACAGGGCGATGCGGCGGGGCGGTGGCGGGCCCTGTGCGGCGCCGGGGGTGGTGCCCGCGGCGGGCGGGGCCTTGCGGACGGCGAGAGAGCTCATCGGGCCGCCTCCTTCTTGGTGCGGGAGTTCGCGGCGCGCAGGAACCCGAAGGACAGGACGAGCGTGGCGACCGCGATGATCACGGCGGTGGCGGCAGCCGAGTTGATGTCACCCTTGCCGAAGGCGTCCTGGTACACCTTCATCAGCGGACTCCACGTGGTGGAGACGGAGTTGGTGAGCGGCTTGAGAGTGGTGGGCTCGCTGAACACCTGGAGCGTCGCGATGATCGAGAAGAAGAAGGTGAGCACCAGCGAGGGCGCCACCATCGGGATCTTGATCCGCAGCGCGATCTGCAGCTGTGAGCAGCCGTCCAGCTTCGCCGCCTCGTGGACCTCGGCAGGGATGGCCCGCAGCGAGGTGTAGATGACGATCATGTTGAAGCCGGTGCCGCCCCAGACCGCGATGTTGGAGAGCGCGAAATAGAGCGGGCCGCCGTCGAGCAGATCGGGCTGCGGCAGACCCAGTTTGTCGAGGACGAAGAAGAACGGGCTGACGTCCTGGAGGTAGAGGAACCCCCACAGGAGCGCGGCGATGACCCCGGGCACGGCGTACGGCAGGAAGATCGCGAGGCGGGTGAACGGGGTGAGACGCACCCGCTCGGTGTCCAGGAGCAGCGCGAAGAGCAGGGCGAGGCCGAGCATCACCGGGATGACGATGGCGCCGTAGCCGAGCACGCGCAGCGCGCCGTGCAGGAGTTCGGAGTCGGTGAGGGCGTCGGTGTAGTTGCCGATCCCCGCCCACACCTCGTGCCGGGCGTCCTTGCCCAGGCCCAGGCCCTCCACCTCGACCTTGTGCAGGCTGAGCCAGAGCGCGTACCCGATGGGCAGCGCGAAGAAGAGCGCGAACAGCAGGGTGGCGGGGAGCAGGAACGCGTACGGGGCGCGCTTGACCCCGTACGAGGTGCGGCGGCGCGGGCGTGCGGATGTCACGGCGCGACTCCGAAGCCCTGCTTCTTCAGGTCGGCCACGGTGGTGTCCTGCATGGTGTTCAGGGCGCCGCCGAAGTCGGACTTGTTCTTGGCGGCCGAGCCGAAGGCGTCCCTGAACGAGGTGTAGGCGACGTTCACGTTCGGGCCCCAGGCGCCGGGCGCGGCGGTCTTCGCGATCTCGGCGGCCCGCGGGTAGAAGTCCTTCTGGCCGGCGAAGAAGGCCGGGGGCTCGGTGAAGGCGCCGCTGGTCTGGGCGGCGGTGGCGGCAGGGTAGATGCCGCCTTCCTTCGCGAGGGCGTCCAGGGCCTTCGGGTCGGTGTTCAGCCAGGCGGCGAACTTGGCCGCGGCGCCCTTGTGGTCGCTGTCGGTGGTGACGGCGGTCGACGACCCGCCCCAGCTGCCGGTGGTGTTCTCGCCCTTGGACCACTGCGGCAGCGGCGCCATGGCCCACTTGCCCTTGGTGTCGGGCGCGGCCGTGGTGAGGGTCCCGGGGGCCCAGACGGCGCTGACCCAGGCGATCTGCTTGCCGGTGTTCAGGGCTTTGTTCCAGGCTGGGGTGTACATCGGCTGGTTGTCGATGGCGCCTTCCTCGACGAGGCCGCCCCAGAAGTCGGCGACCTTGCGGGTGGCGTCGTCGTCGATGCCGACCTTCCACTTCTCGCCCTTGGTGGTCCACCACTTGGCGCCGGCCTGCTGGGCGAGGCCCGCGAAGAGCCCGGAGTCGTTGGCGGAGAACGTGGTGAGGTCCTTGCCGGAGTCCTTCTTCTTCAGCGCGCGGGCGGTCTGGGCGAACTCCTCCCACGTCGCGGGGACCTTGAGGTCGTACTTCTTGAAGAGGTCCGCGCGGTAGTAGAACATCATCGGCCCCGAGTCCTGCGGCACCGCGTACACCGCGTCGGAGCCGAGCGTCGTCTGCTGCCAGACGCCCTTGGGGAACTCGCCCTTCGCCCGGCCCACTTCACCGGATATGTCGGCGAGCGCGTCGTTGCTGACCAGGGTCGGCAGCGCCTGGTACTCGGCCTGGACCAGGTCGGGGGCCTTCTTGGCCTTGTGGGCGGTGAGGATCTTGGTGACGAGGGTGTCGCCGGACGCCTGCTTCTTGACCGTGACCTTGATCTGTTCCTTCTTGCCGGGGCCCTTGTTCCACAGATCGACGACCTTGTCCATGCCGGGCGTCCAGGCCCAGTACGTCAGGGAGGCGGGGCCCGACTCCGCCTGGCTCTCGTCGTCCGACGAGCCGCACGCGGTGAGGGTGGCGGCGCCGAGGGCGAGGGCGAGCGAAGTGGCGTAGAAGCGGCGGTGCTTCGTGAACGGCATGGATGGTCTCCCCTTACCGGGTGGCTGTGCCGACTGCGTCGAGCGGCCTGCCACGCATCTGTGAGCGTTCACAGTAGAGAAACATCCAGGACACTTGTCAATGGTTGTTGCTGTGCGGTTATGTTGAACTGAGAACCGCGAAAGTGTGTGTGCACGTTCCCAATTGATCGATGACTCGGGAGAGATCCATGCCGGAGAACACCCCCACGGGCCTGACCGGGCTCGCCTTCGGTGGGGACTACAACCCCGAGCAGTGGCCGGAAACCGTCTGGCGCGAGGACGTGGCGCTGATGCGCGAGGCGGGCGTCACGATGGTGAGCGTCGGGATCTTCTCCTGGGCCCTGCTCGAACCGTCACCGGGCGTCTACGAGTTCGACTGGCTCGACCGGATCCTCGACCTCCTGCACGAGAACGGCATCCGCGTCGATCTCGGCACCCCGACGGTCGCGCCGCCCGCCTGGTTCTACCGCGCGCACCCCGATGCCCTGCCCGTCACCGCCGAGGGCGTGCGCTACGAGTTCGGCTCACGCGGCGCCATCTGCCACAGCAACGCCGCCTACCGTGAGGCGTCCTCCGGCATCACCGAGCAACTGGCCCGCCGGTACGGCACGCATCCGGCGCTCGCGATGTGGCACGTCCACAACGAGTTCGGCGTGCCGGTCTCCGCCTGCTACTGCCTGTCGTGCGCCGTCCACTACCGGGGCTGGCTCCAGGCGACGTACGGGAGCGTGGATGCGGTCAACGAGGCGTGGGGCACGACCTTCTGGGGCCAGCGCTACGGCTCCTTCGAAGAGATCGAGCCGCCGCGCGCGACCCCCACGGTCGGCAACCCGGCCCAGGCCCTTGACTACCGCAGGTTCGCCGACGCGACCCTGCGCGAGAACTTCGTGCGGGAACGCGACATCCTGCACCGGCTGGCTCCCGGCGCCCCCGTCACCACCAACTTCATGACCGCGCTCAGCCAGTGCGACTCCTTGGACTACTGGGCCTGGGGCCGCGAGGTCGACCTCGTCACCAACGACCACTATCTGATCACCGACGGCCGCCGTACCCACGTCAACCTCGCCATGTCCGCCGACCTCACCCGCTCCGTCGCGGGCGGCGCACCCTGGCTGCTCCTGGAGCACTCCACGTCCGGCGTCAACTGGCAGCCCCGCAACCCCGCGAAGGCGCCGGGGCAGATGGCCCGCAACTCCCTGGCCCATGTCGCGCGCGGCTCCGAGGGCGCCATGTTCTTCCAGTGGCGGCAGTCGCGGCGCGGCGCGGAGAAGTTCCACTCGGCGATGCTGCCGCACGCCGGGACGGACTCGCGGGTGTGGCGCGAGGTCGTGGAACTCGGTTCCTCAGTGGGGGAGTTGACGTCACTGAAGGGCACGAGGACCGTCGCCGACGTCGCGATGCTGTGGGACTGGCACTCCTGGTGGGCGCAGACACTCCAGTGGCGGCCCAGCGAGGACCACGACGCACGGGAGCGCGCCGACACGTTCTACGAGGCACTCTACGACCGCCACCTCACCGTCGACTTCGCCCACCCGGAGGCCGATCTTTCGGCGTATCCCCTGGTCGTCGTGCCCGCGCTCTATCTGGCGACGGAGGCCGCCGCGCTCAACCTCAAGAACTACGTGGTGCAGGGCGGCACCCTCCTCGTCTCCTACTTCTCCGGCATCGTCGACGAGCACGACGCCGTGCATCCCGGCCCCTGCCCCGGCGCGCTGCGCGACGTGCTCGGCCTGACCGTCGAGGAGTTCTCACCGCTGCTCGACGGGCAGTCGGTGCGCATCACGGGCCCCGACGGCGCCGAACTCACCGCAGACGTATGGACCGAGTTCGTCGTGGAGCGCGGCGCCGATGCCGTGTGGACGTACGCGGACGGCCTGGCGGCGGGGCACCCCGCCGTCACCCGGAACCAACTCGGCGAGGGCACCGCCTGGTACGTCACCACACGACTGACCGCCCGCGATCTCGACACGCTGCTCGCCGCCGCCTGCGCCGACGCGGGCGTCACCGAGCGACCCGAACTCCCGCGTGACGTCGAGGTGGTGACCCGTCGGGGCGACACCGGAACCTACGTCTTCGCCATCAACCACTCCGAGTCCGACGCCAAGGTGCCGCTCGACGCCCACGGCACCGAACTCCTCACCGGCGAGCGCGCCGCGGGCCGCCTGGCGGTGCCCGCGGGCGCGGTACGGGTCGTACGCCTCGACGGCTGACCCGCCCCCCACACGCCGGGCGGGTCCGTGGGGGACCCCACCCGGTCCGGGGGGGGGGGGGGGGGGGGGGGGGGGGGGGGGGGGGGGGGGAGGCGCGGCACCCCGCCCCCCCCCCCCCCCCCCCTTGCGGGTTTGTTTTTGGGGCCCCCCCCTCTGCTGTGTTTCTACCCCCCCCCCTCTTGGCTCCCCCCCCCCACCAACCCCTCACCTCCTCCCCACTCCACGTACCGCGAAGTCGAAGGGACATCGACGATGCACGGAAACGGAACACCCGGAATCGGGATACCGGAAAGAGGCTCGCGCGCCAGCCGCAGAGCCGTCCTGGCGGCGGCGCTCGGCGGCGCGGCCGTCATGGCCCTGCCCGCCCGGTCGGCGAGCGCCGCGTCCACCCTCACCAACGGGGGATTCGAGAGCGGCACCACCGGCTGGAGCGCCTACGGCACCGGCGCCGCCTCCTTCGCGGAGGCGGGTGGCCGTACCGGCGGCCGACGTCTGTCGCACTGGTCGGCGTCGGCGTACAAGGTGGAGACCTGCCAGTACCTCACCGGCCTCACCAACGGCACGTACACGCTCACCGCCTGGGTACGTTCCAGCGGCGGGCAGAACTCTGCCTACCTGGCCCTCAAGAGCGGCTCCGCCGAACAGCGCACCGACCTGCCGCCCACCCCGAACGGCGCGTGGATCCGCCTCGTCACCTCCGTCACGGTGACCGGCAACGCGTGCACCGTCCGCCTGTACTCCGACGCGAACGCGGGGAACTGGGCGAACTTCGACGACATCACGCTCACACCCGGCTCAACAGGCCTGTCCATCAAGGGCGCTGACATCTCCTCACTCAAGAAGAGCGAGGACTTCGGCGACGTCTACCGCACCGGATCGGGCGCCACGGCCGACGCCGTCGCCGTGCTCAAGTCCGCCGGGATGAACTACGCCCGCCTTCGTGTGTGGGTCGACCCGGCCGACGGCTACTGCGACAAGGCCCGCGTCCTTGCCGTGGCCAAGCGCGTCAAGGCGCGGGGCATGAAGCTCCTCGTCGACTTCCACTACTCCGACACCTGGACCGACCCGGGCGCCCAGACGATCCCGTCGGCCTGGCAGGGGCACTCCTACGCCCAGTTGAAGACCGACGTCCACGACCACACGTACGACGTCCTGAACGCGCTCAAGGCCCAGGGCACCACCGCCGACATGGTGCAGATCGGCAACGAGCTGAACGGAGGCATGCTGTGGCCCACAGGATCGACCTCCGACTGGGCGCAGCTTGCCGGACTCCTGACGGCGGGAGCCACGGCCGCGAAGGCCGTGTCGTCGAGCACCCTCGTCGCCCTTCATCTCGCCAACGGCGGCGACAACGCCCTGTACCGCACGTGGTTCGACAACGCGGTCTCCCGCAAGGTGCCCTTCGACGTGATCGGGCTGTCCTTCTACGGCTACTGGCACGGAGCCCTCCGCGACCTCCAGGCCAACATGGACGATCTCGCCGCGCGCTACGCCAAGCCGCTCTACGTCGCCGAGACGGCCTACCCCTTCCGCCTGGACAGCGACGACGGCTGGGAGAACGTCATCGACAAGACCGAGGAACTCGTCGGCGGCTACCCCGCGACCGAGGCGGGCCAGGCGGCCTGGTTCCGCGACATCCAGAGCGTCGTCGAGGCAGTCCCGTCCCGCCGTGGCCTCGGCGTCTTCTGGTGGGACGCCACCTGGACCGCCGTCGAGGGCAACGGCTGGGACCCGACGGACCCCTCGACGGGCAACGCCTGGGAGAATCAGGCGCTCTTCGACTACGACGGAGTGCCGACCGAGGCCATGAGCGGCTTCGCGCACCGATGACCCAGGCCCGGATGGCAGGCCTGGTCGGCATGGATCAGGCCCGCATCACCAGACGGTCCACCGCGGGGTTCCCCGTGCCGTAGGGGACCGGAAGGAGCCCGGCGCCCCCGGTCGCGTACAGCGCCTGTTCGAGACCGCTCACCAGGTGCTGTACGTCGACCGGCGGCCGGACCACCAGGCGCAGGAAGCGGCTGGAGCTGCCGATCTTGTTGCCGCACTCGCGGACCAGGATGCCGTGCTCCGCGAGGAGCCGGTCGCGCAGGACCACTCCGTCGACGCCGTCGGGCAGCCGCACGTACACGAAGTTCCCCTGCGAGGGATAGCTGGTGAGTCCGGGAAGCCGACCGAGGTGCCAGATCATCTCCTGGCGGTCACGGCGCACCTGTCGCAGGCTCAGATCGTAGGCGTGGCGGTGCCGCTTGAGCATGAAGACCACCGTCTCCGCGAAGGAGTTGAGGTTCCACTTCGGCAGCGCGGCGCGCACTCTGCCCGCGAGCCCGGGATTGGCGACGAGATAGCCGAAGCGCACGCCGTGCAGCCCGAAGTTCTTGCCGAGACTGCGCAGCACGATGACATTGGGCCGGAGAACCGCCTCGTCGGCGACGCTCGACTCCGCTCCCGCGTCGGCGAACTCCAGGAACGACTCGTCGACGACGACCAGGTCGAGGTCCTGCAGCGCGTCGAGCAGCGCGAGCACGGAGCGGCGCGGGAGCATGCCTCCGTCCGGGTTGTTGGGGTTGCAGACGACCGCTGTACGAGAACCCCGGGCGCGAACGAAGTCGACGTAGGCCGACGGATCGAGCGCGAACCCGTCGGCCTCCGCAAGCAGGAACATGTCCACGCGCTTGCCGGTCTCCATCGACTGATCGGTCCACCGCCCGAACGTCGGCACGGGCACCGCCAGGGCGTCGCGCACCAGCAAGTGGTCGATCCAGGTGATGAGTTCGGTCGACCCGTTGCCCATGACGACGGTCTGCGGATTGAGCCCGAGCACGGCGCTGAGCTCGGCCGCGATGATGTCAGCGCCGCTCGGGTAGTACGTGAGGATGTCCCGCAGTCGGCCGCCGAGCTCCTCGTACATCTCCGGTGTCGGGAAGTACGGATTGCACGGGATGCAGAAGTCGACGAGCGGCTGTCCGCTGTCCGCCGCCCTGTTCAGCGCGGAGTACGAGGGGGTGTGCGCGGTGGACGCGCGGAAGAGAGCGGTGACGTTGCCCGCGTCTGCCATGGGAGGCCTCCGGGTAGGGGAGGATGGTGTCTCCCGTACATACGTACGCGGGCGCGCGCATGCTCAACCAGTGGGGCGCGAGGGGTGGCAGGGCCGTGCCCGGCGACCGGCGATCTCCGGCGACGGCTTCTACGATCAGGATCCATGAGCCCCCGCCTGCTGATCTACAGCCGAACGACCGCCTACCGGCACGCGTCGATCCCCGCCGGAGTCGCCGCCCTGCGCGAGCTCGCAGCCGGGACCGGCTGCTCCGCCGACGCGACCGAGGATCCGGCCGCCTTCGAGCAGGACCTGTCCGGCTACGCGGCGATCGTCTTCCTCTCCACCAGCGGCGAGGTCCTCACCCCCACCGGACGGGAGGCGCTGCGCGCACACCGGTCGGCGGGCGGCGGCTTCATGGGCGTCCACGCCGCCGCCTGCACCGAGTACGACTGGCCGTACTACGGCGAACTCCTCGGCGCGCGCTTCGCCCGCCATCCCGCCTGCCAGCCCGGCCGCCTGACCGTCGAGGACCACGCGCATCCCGCCACCGCGCACCTCGCCGCCACCTGGGATTTCACCGACGAGTGGTACGACTTCCGGGCCTCGCCCCGGGGAGCGGTGCGGGTCCTGGCCTCCGCCGACGAAGCCTCGTACGAAGGCGGCGGGATGGGCGCCGACCACCCTCTGGTGTGGTGCCACGAGCACGGCGGCGGCCCGATGTTCTACACGGCGCTCGGCCACGCGGACGAGGCGTACGCGGACCCGGACTTCCGCGCCCACCTGCTCGGCGGCCTGCGGTATGCGACCGGACTGGGCTGAAGGGGCGGACCCGGGCATGGGTGAGCCCCCGCCTCACGAGGCGGGGGCTCAGGCCAGGTCCTACCCGCGAGGTCCTAGAGGGTGCCGGAGGCGGAGATGGCGATCTCGGCCTTGGTGGCGCCGGACTGCGAGCCGAAGCTCTCGATCTTCTTGACGAGGGCCAGGCTCTCCTCGTCCGCGACCTCACCGAAGACCACGTGCTTGCCGTCGAGCCAGGTCGTGGCGATCGTGGTGATGAAGAACTGCGAGCCGTTGGTGTTGGGGCCCGCGTTGGCCATCGACAGCTGGCCGGGCTTGGTGTGCTTGAGCTGGAAGTTCTCGTCGGGGAACTTCTCGCCGTAGATGCTCTTGCCGCCCGTGCCGTTGCCGGCGGTGAAGTCGCCGCCCTGGAGCATGAAGTCCGGAATGACGCGGTGGAACTTCGAGCCGGCGTAGCCGAAGCCCTTCTCGCCGGTGGCGAGCGCGCGGAAGTTCTCCGCGGTCTTCGGCACGACGTCGTCGAAGAGGTCGAACGTGATGCGGCCTTCAGGCTGGCCGTCGATGGTGATGTCGAAATAGGCCTTGATTGTCATGGTCCTCATCCTGTCATTGCCCTGTCCCCACCCGCCAACCGAACCCCCGCTGAGCCCTCCGCGAGCCTTCCACGATCTTCCCGCAACCCCGCTGACCAGGCATGATGCCGTCGACACTCAGTTCATGGTCGAGCCGATGCCGGTGCTGCCCGTCGTCAGGAACGTCGTCGCGGGCAGGGCGCCGCCCGTCTGGCGGGCGCCGTACACCGTGGTGGCGTCCGTGGACCGGAAGGCCGGGGTCGCGACACCGCTGTCCCAGTTGTTGCCTGCCGAGACCGTGCCGGAGCCGAGTTTCGCCGGGCCCGTGCCGTTGCCGACGGCGAGGTTGCGGGCCAGGCGGCCCTTGCCCGTCGCGCAGTAGAAGCCGGACTCCTTGTTGGCGTACGCGGTGTTGCGATTGAGATTGATCGCGCCCGGATTGGAGTTCTCGGTGAAGCCGTGGAGCGTGTTGTCCCAGGCCGCGTTGTTGTTCACCAGGTGCGCGGCGCTCGCACCGCCGCCGCCCAGCTTGAACCCGTTGCCGTTGCCCTCCCAGGCGGAGTCGTTCCAGCGGTTCTTGCCGTTGCCGAACGCCCAGGAGTGCTCGACGGTGACGGGGGAGGCGTACTGCCACAGGTCCAGGCCGTCGTCGGCGTTGTTGAACAGACGGGCCCCGGTGATCTTGTTGCCGGTGCCCGAGCCGAACTTCACGGCGAGGCCGTCGGCGTTCTGGCCGTGCGTGGCGGCGTCGTAGTTGCCGTGGCTGTCGAGGTTCCGCACCAGGTTGTCGGTCGTGCCGTCGCCACGCAGGGTGAACCCGGAGTCGCCGTTGTCGGCGGTGACCATGTTCTTGAAGATGCCGCCGACGGACGAGGTGGCGACGAAGCCCTGGGCGGGGGAGTTCTGGAAGGTCAGATTCTGCACCGTCCAGTGATCGCCGTAGATCCCGGCGAGCCAGGAGCCCGCGGCGAGCTTCGAACCGTCGATCTTCACCTTCTCGCTGCCGTACGCGGTGAGTGTGATCCGCGCGGAGGCACTGCCGTCCGCTGTCGACTTCAGGGTCTTGGCCGGGTAGTACGTGCCGCCCCGCACCTGGATCGTGGTCCCCGCCGACGCGTTCGCCACCGCGGACTCCAGGGCCGCGGCGGTCGACACGACGACATCGCTGCTCGCGGCGTCCGCGTCGTCCGGAGCCAGACCCAGACAGAGGCCTCCCGCGCCCGCCGCCACGGCGACGGCGGCGGCGACGGTGATCGTGCGGGTCCTGCGGTGGCGTCCGGTGCCGCTGCTCACAGCAGACGTTCCTCTCCTAGGGGGGTGTGGTGCGGCGGCGGCCCGGGAACCCCTTGCCCTCCGGGCGGCCGCCACCCCCTTGTCCCCGCCGCGCGCCGGAAAGGTTGCCGCGCGGAAGGATCTTTCTCGGTCAGCCTCTCGGCACGGTCGGTCGATCTCTCGGCACATTCAGTAAGCCACTAGGCGCGGTCAGCCGGTCTTGATCCTCATGAAAGTGATCGAATGCGCCGGGAACGTGTACGAGAACGCGTCGGACACGCCCTTGAACGTCGAGGTCACCGGTCTGACCGGCGTCGCGTCCTTCGTGTTCTCCGCGGCCGCTTCCGCGGCGAGCGTGGTCACCTTCGCAGTCCGCCCGACCCGCGTGCCCGATCCGAGGCCGACCTTGGTGCGGGCATCGGAGCCCTGCGCGTTGACGACCTTGACGATGAGGTCACCGTTGGCCTTGTCCCGGGTGACGACCTGGCGGAACGGCTCGGCGGGCTTGTCGTCCGTGAAGGAGCCCCACTTCTCGCCGTCGAGGAAGAGCGTCACCTGGCGGCCGCGCACCTCCACGCGCAGGTCGTAGCTGCGGCCCGTCTCGATGGTCGTCGTGTCCTGGACCATGGTCTGCTTCGCGCCGTCGACGGACTTCTCGACGGCCGACTGGCTGTTGTTCCAGCCGCCCAGGTTCCACCAGTAGTGGTTGCCGGTGTCCTTGACCCCGAAGGCGACCATGAAGCCCTCCTTGCCGGACTTCTTGGTGGCCTTCACGTTCAGGTCGTAGTTCTGCCAGCTCTTGTCGCCCGCCGTGACCAGGGTGTTCTCGGCGGTCTCGTCGGACTGCACGTACGCGCCGTCCTGGACGGCCCAGGCCCCCTTGCCCGCCGCCTTGCTCCACTTGCCGTCACCGCCGGAGAAGTCGTCGGACAGGAGCGTCTCGCCGTCCTCGCCGGTGACCTTCACATCGTCGTACGCGGCGGTGGTCGCCCAGGTGGAAAGGCCGACGGCGCCGGTGATGGGACCGGACGTGGCGGGGGTGCCGGATGCCGTGGACGGCACGACCTCGTCGCCGACGTTGCGCATGAAGAGCTTCTGCGTCTCGTAGTTGGCCGAGCCCCATGACTGGTCGTTGTCGTACCAGATCATGTTCGGCTTCCACTGCACGTAGTCCTCGTTGGCGAGCAGCGGGGCGTACGAGGCGAGCTTGACGACGTCGGCGTTGCGCTCGATGCCGGTCATGAAGGCGGCCTCGGACAGGGCGTTGGAGAACGTGTTGCCCTGCGAGGCGTATTCGCCGAGGAAGACCTTGGGGCCCTCGCGGTCGTAGGAGTCGTAGCGGTCGTTGTTCTCCAGGAACCACCGCGGGCTGTTGTAGTAGTGCTCGTCGACCATGGCGACGTCCGCGTCACGGTTGAGCTGCCAGGCCTTGTCGAAGGTCGAACCGCTGTCGTCGGGGCCGGAGTTGGAGATCACGGTGATGTCCGGGTGCTTCGCCTCGATGGCCGCGCGGAACTCCTTGAAGCGGGCGAAGAACTCCTCGGGAAGGTTCTCCTCGTTGCCGACTTCCAGGTGGGTCAGGTGGAAGGGCGCGGGGTGGCCCATCGCCGCCCGCTTCTTGCCCCACTCGCTCGTCGCCGGGCCGTTGGCGAACTCGATGAGGTCCAGGGTGTCCTGGATGTGCCGCTTGAGGAGTGCCGGGTCGTCGGTGGCCTTGTTCTGGCCGCAGCCGGTCACCAGGGCGGGCACGACGGGCAGCGGCATGGCGCCGGTGTCCTCGGCGAACTGGAAGTACTCGTAGTAGCCGAGGCCGTAACTCTGGTTGTACCCCCAGAAGTTGGCGTTGGTGGCCCGCTCCTCGACGGGCCCGATGGTGTCCTTCCACTGGTAGGAGCGCTTGCGTTGCCAGCCGGACTTCTCGTCGTACCCCTCGTGGGAGCCGGTGTTGACCAGGCAGCCGCCCGGGAAGCGCAGGAAGCCGGGCTTGAGGTCGGCGATCTTCTGGGCGAGGTCCTTGCGCAGGCCGTTCGTACGGCCCTTGTAGGTGTCGCGGGGGAAGAGGGATACCTCGTCGAGCGCGACGGGGGCGTCCGACGCGACCGTGAGCCGGCCGGTCGCGGAGGTGCGTCCCGCGGTGAACGAGGCCTTGTACTTCGCCCAGCCGCCGCGCGCGGTGACCCGGCGCGCCGGGGCGAGGTCGCCGGATGCGTCGCGCAGGCTGAGGGTCAGCGGAGCCTTCTGGGTCCCGCCGGTGCGGGCCCAGACCGAGAAGTCGTAGCGCTTGCCCTTGGCGACCGCGAGGCCGGTGTTGTAACCGGTGTTGGTGACGGATGAACCGCCGCCCAGCGAGAGGTAGGTGCGGTTGCGGGCGTTGAGGCGGCCGTCGTCGTTCAGCACCTCGGCGGAGCCGGACGTCTCCCATGAGGTCAGCGGCTTGTAGGAGGCGTTGTCGGCGGCTGTGTACTCGAAGGAGCGGTTCTGGACGAGCTCGGCGTAGAGGCCGCCGTCCGCCGCCCGGTTGATGTCCTCGTAGAAGACGCCGTACATCGAGTCGTCGATCTTCGCGCCGGTGCGGGTCGGGTCGACGTCGATCGTGTAGTCGGTGGGTTCGGCCGCGGCGGTGGGTCCCGCGGTGAGCGTTCCGGCGAGCAGGGCTCCCAGGGTGAGCCCGAGTCTCCATCGTCTGCGTGCCATGCGTGCCCCAGTCCTCGTGCGAGATGTCGAACGCTGATCAGTAGGTCGAACGGCAACTTAGATATGCGGAGGACGGCCCGTCAACGCATTGCGCAGGAAGTGGCCGAGGTGCGCCCCGGGGTTCGTGATCTCGAACAACTTCCCGCGAAATCACGGGACTTCACTCCCGGCTCTGTCGGAACCGTTGACGCGCCCGGCGTTCAACCTTACGGTCCGTTCGAAGTTGCGAGCAGCATTCGATATATCGGACAGAAGTGAGCCGCAATGTCACCACCCCTCCCGAGCCGACGAGGTGTGCTCGGCTCCATCGGAGCGCTCGCCGTCGCGGGCAGCTTCGGACTCGCCGCCGCGAACCGCAGTGCGTCGGCGATCGCGTCGGACGCGGACGTACGGGTCCGCTACTGGAATCTGTTCTCCGGCGGCGACGGCGCCAACATGATCGCGATGCTTGACGCCTTCCGCGCCGCGCACCCCCAGGTCGACGTCAAGGACTCGACCCTCCAGTGGGGCAACCCGTACTACACCAAGCTCGCCATGGCGGCGTCAGGGAACCGCGCCCCCGACCTCGCGGTGATGCACCTGGGCCGGATCCCCGGCTTCGCGCCCGGACAGCTGCTCGACCCCTGGGACGTGCGGCTGCTCGCCGAGTACGGCGTGCGCGAGGCGGATTTCAACCCGGTCCTCTGGAAGCGCGCCGTGGTCGACGGCAAGCTCTACGGTCTTCCCCTCGACATCCACGCCCAGCTCTGCTTCTACCGCAAGGACGTGTGCGAGAAGGCGGGACTGCTCGGTGCGCACGGTGATCTGGCGAAGGTCACCTCGACCGAGGACTGGTTCACAGCGCTGAAGGCAGCCAAGAAGGCGGTCAAGGGGGACGTCCACACCATCGGCATCAAGGCCGACGAACCGAACTTCTCCTGGTGGTTCTTCCTCTCCTTCTACACCCAGCTCGGCGGCACCTGCCTCAGCGCCGACGGCCGGGACGTCACCCTCGACACCGACAAGGCCACCCAGGTTCTGGAATTTTTGCGGCAGCACCTGACCGACGGCTACTCCACCGCGATCGGCATCGCCGACGGCGAGTCCTTCGTCAACGGCTCCGCCTTCACCTGGGAGGGCAACTGGTCGGTGCCGGTCTTCAACGGCGCGAAACTGAGGTACGGCGCGACCCCGCTGCCGCCCGTCTTCGGCGAACCCGCCACGCACACCGAGTCGCACTGCTTCGTCCTGCCGCACCAGTCGCGGCGCGGCGGCGCCACCAACCAGGGAGCGCACCAACTGGCCGCGTACGTGGTCAAGAACGCCACGGCCTGGGCGCGCGGCGGCCACATCCCCGCTTATCTGCCGACGCTCGACGACAAGAAATACATGTCGCTCAAGCCCCAGTCCGAGTACGTCTCGGCGATGGACCACATGGCGGTCGAACCGCCCGCCTGGTTCGCGGGATCCACCGGGCTCCTGGCCCAGCGCATCGGCCCCGTCATCGCCTCCTCCAACGTCGGCTCCGCCAAGCCGGACGCCACGGCCCGCCGCATGAAGGGCGTACTCGAAAAGCTGGTCGCCATGAAGAACCCGATGGAAGGCCGATCCGCCGCCGAGGGAGGGCCCGCCGCGTGAGCGCCATCGACACCGCGGTCGCACCGGCCGCCGTACGGCCCGCCCCGGTGGCGGACGCCGAATCGCTGCGGACACGCCTCACCCGGCGCTTCCAGCACGGCGGCTGGTTCGTCGCCCCGTTCCTGGTCCTCTTCGCGCTGTTCGTGCTGCTCCCGATCGGCCGCGGCCTGTGGCTGAGCTTCACCGACGCCAACATCTCCGGCACCGGCGAACGCTTCGTGGGTCTCGACAACTACCGCGAGGCCTTCGACAACCCGCTCATGTGGGACTCTCTGGGCCACAGTGCGTACTTCACGCTGCTCGTGGTGCCCTGCATCGTCGTCCTCGCGTTCCTCCTCGCGCTGCTCGCCCACCACATCGAGCGCGCCAAGTGGCTGTGGCGGCTCTGCTTCTTCGCCCCCTTCCTGCTGCCGTCGACGGTCGCGGGCAACCTGTGGCAGTGGCTGTTCAACCCGGGCACCGGAATGATCAACCATGTCTTCGGCCTCGACACGCCCTGGCTGACCCAGAAGTCCACCGCGATGCTCGCCGTCGTGATCACCACCCTGTGGTGGACGGTCGGGTTCAGCTTCCTGCTCTTCCTCGCGGCGCTGCAGAACATCCCGACGCATCTGTACGAGGCCGCCGAGCTCGACGGCGCGGGCGCCTGGCAGCGGCTGGCGCACATCACCCTGCCGATGCTGCGCAACATCACCGGCCTCGTGATCACGCTGCAGATCCTCGCCTCGCTCCAGGTCTTCGACCAGGCCGTGGTGATGCAGGACTTCGGGCCAGGACCTGAGGAAAGCACCCGGACCTTCGTCCAGTACACGCTCGAAGAGGGCTTCACCGCCTACCGCGTGGGCTACGCCTCCGCGATCTCCATCATCTTCTTCGTGCTCATCGCGGCCGTCGCCCTCGGCCGGATGTGGCTCCTGCGCAAGCGTGAGGAGGGCGTGCGATGAGCACGACCGTCGTCGTACGGAAGAACAGCGGCAAGAAGAACAAGAAGAAGTGGACCCCGAGCCAGATCGCGCTCACCGCGCTCGGCGTCCTCGTCTCCGCGCTGTGGATGACGCCGCTCCTGTGGGCCCTGTTCACCTCGCTGAAGTCGGAGACCGAGGCCGTCGAGGTGCCCACCCACTGGGTGCCCCAACAGTGGACGGGCCAGGCGTGGAAGGCGCTCTTCGAGAGCGGCAACATCACCAACTGGTTCGTGAACTCAGCTGTCGTCTCGGTCTGCGTCACCTTCATCGTGGTGTTCGTCAGCGCGCTCGCCGGCTACGGCTTCGCGCGCACCGAGTTCCGGGGCAAGAACGCGCTGCTCGGCCTGGTGATGGCGGGCCTGATGGTGTCGCCCGCCGTGCTCGGCGTCCCGCTCTTCACGACCGTGCAGTCCATGGGGATGGTCGACACCTACTGGGGCATGATCCTGCCGCAGTGCGCGCCCGCCGCGATGGTCTACATCCTCTACAAGTTCTTCCAGTCGATCCCGCACGAGCTGGAGGAGGCCGCGTACATCGACGGGGCCGGACGCTGGCGGGTCTTCTTCACCATCGTGCTGCCGCTGTCCCGGCCCTCGCTCTCCGCCGTCGGGATCTTCACGTTCATCGCGTCCTGGAACAACTTCCTGTGGCCCTACATGGTGACCAACAACCCCGACCTGATGACCATGCCGAACGGCATCGCGACCGTCATGAACTCCTACGGCATCCAGTGGGCGCAGCTCATGGCGGGCGGCCTGATGGCGGGCCTGCCCCTGGTCGTCGTCTTCGTCTTCTTCCAGCGGCAGATCATCAGCGGCGTGGCCCACACGGGCCTGGCCGGTCAGTAAGCCCCCTGCCCAGACGCCCCGTTGAAAGGTTCTCCATGGCCCCCCGCTCCGCCCGCTTCACGCTCGACCCCGCCTTCGCCGTCGGCGACGTCGACCCGCGGCTCTTCGGCTCCTTCGTCGAGCACCTCGGCCGATGCGTCTACACAGGCATCCACGAACCGGGCCACCCCTCGGCCGACGAGGCGGGGCTGCGCACCGACGTGCTCGGCCTGATCCGCGAGCTCGGCGTGACGGCCGTGCGCTACCCCGGCGGGAACTTCGTCTCGGGGTACAAGTGGGAGGACTCCGTCGGCCCCGCCGACGAGCGGCCACGCCGCCTCGACCTGGCCTGGCACTCCACGGAGACCAACCGCTTCGGGCTCTCCGAGTACATCGCCTTCCTGCGCAAGATCGGCCCGCAGGCCGAACCGATGATGGCGGTGAACCTCGGCACACGCGGCGTCGAGGAGGCCCTCGACCTCCAGGAGTACGCCAACCACCCCTCCGGCACCGCCCTGTCCGACCTGCGCGCCGCGCACGGCGACAAGAACCCCTTCGGCATCCGCCTGTGGTGCCTGGGCAACGAGATGGACGGTCCGTGGCAGACCGGCCACAAGACCGCCCAGGAGTACGGGCGCCTGGCCGCCGAGACCGCGCGCGCGATGCGCCAGATCGACCCGGACGTCGAGCTGGTCGCCTGCGGCAGCTCCGGTCAGTCCATGGCGACCTTCGCCGAGTGGGAGGCCACGGTACTCGCCGAGACCTACGACCTCGTCGACCACATCTCCCTGCACGCCTACTACGAAGAGACCGACGGCGACCGGGACTCGTTCCTCGCCTCCGCCGTCGACATGGAGTCCTTCATCGAGAACGTCGTCGCCACCTGCGACCACGTGGGCGCCCGACTGAAGTCCAAGAAGAAGATCAACCTCTCGTTCGACGAGTGGAACGTCTGGTACCAGTCCCGGCCTCATCCCGAGGTCGAGGAGAGCCTGCGCGACTGGCCAGAGGCGCCACGCCTCCTGGAGGACAACTACACCGTCACCGACGCGGTCGTCGTCGGCTCGCTCCTGATCGCGCTCCTGCGGCACGCCGACCGGGTGGCCGTCGCGTGCCTGGCCCAGCTGGTCAACGTCATCGCGCCGATCATGACCGAGCCGGGCGGCCCCGCCTGGCGCCAGACGTCCTTCTTCCCCTTCGCGCAGGCCTCGCGGTACGGCCGCGGCCAGGTCCTCGACGTACGCGTGGAGTCGTCCGCGCACGAGACGCGGAAGTTCGGCGAGGTGCCCCTGCTGCACGCGACGGCCGTCCGCGCCGAGGACGGCACCGTCACGGTCTTCGCGGTCAACCGCAGCCAGAGCGAGCCGCTGTCCCTCGAAGTCGCTCTCCAGGAGCTGGAGTTGACCACTGTCATCGAGCACAGTGCGCTGTCCGACGCGGACCCGGACGCCCGCAACACCCTCGCGGAGCCGGAGCGCGTCACCCCGCACGGCGTCAGCGGGAGCGCACTCCAGGACGGCACGTTGAGCGCCGTCCTGGAGCCGCTGTCATGGAACGTGATCCGGCTTGGCTGAGTCCTTGCCGCGGTGGGTCAGTAGGCGACGGGCCATCCGGAGCTCCAGTTCAGGAGGTTGACGCCGAGCTTCGGAGTGCCGTTGTCCTGGCCGTCGTAGTAGTGGTAGACGAGCAGGTCACCGTCGGCGTCCTTCATGACCGACTGGCCGCCGGGGCCGATGTAGCGGCCGTGGCTCTCCTGGATCGGAGTGCCGCCGTTGTTCAGCATGCCGACGCCGTTCTTGTCGACGTACGGCCCGGTGACACTGGAGGAGCGGCCCACCTTGATCTTGTACGTGGAGCTGGTGCCCGCGCAGCACGTGTCGTACGAGGCGAAGAGGTAGTAGTAGCCGCCCCGCTTGACGATGTAGGGCGCCTCGACGGCCTTGGTGCCGGTGGGGCGCGAGGCGAGCGAACGCCGGGCGGTGTCGCCCGCGTACTGCTTGCCCGTCGAGGGGTCGACCCTGATCATCTTGATCCCGGTCCACCAGGAGCCGAAGGACAGCCACCACTTGCCGTCGTCGTCCACGAAGAGATTCGGGTCGATGGCGTTGTAGTCGCTCGACGTGGTGGAGGTGTACACGGCTCCGTAGTCGGTCCAGGAGCCGGGCTCGCCCGTGGTGGAGGCCGCGAGGCCGATGGCCGACTTGTTCGAGCCGAACGACGAGACGGAGTAGTACATCAGGTACTTGCCGCCGTGGTAGGAGATGTCGGGCGCCCAGACGTCACCCGTGGAGTTGTAGTTGCTCCACCAGCCGGGCCGGGTGGGGAAGGCGGAGCCGTCGCGGCCGAAGGTGATCCGGTCGGTGGAGGTGCGCAGTTGCAGGCCGTCGCCGGTCGAATAGAGCAGGTACGTGCCCGACGAGGTGCGGGCCAGGGTCGGGTCGTGCACGACGATGTCGCCGGTGACCTGGCCGGGATTGGGGTAGGCGGTGGCGCTGCTCGGGACGAGGGCGAGCAGGGCGGCGGCGGGCAGCGCGACGAGGGCTCTGCGCCGAAAAGGGGTGGGGATGCGGCTGGGGGTGCGGCTCACTCCGGGCTCCTTGCGTGGTCGGCGCAACTCCCCGTGTCCCTCGGGGAGTTGAGCGGAGGCGGTACGACATGTGGTTGCCGCCCGCCCCCGCGAGGTTGCCGCCCGCGCGTGTTACAGCGCCGGATACGCGTTCTTCAGGAGCTCCTGGAACTGGGCCGAGAACCACTTCCCGGAGATCGGCGCGTTCGCGAGCGCGCCGGACGGGTTGTTGCCGTTGCGGGGGTTGCCCCCGTACGTCGGGTCACACATGCGGTCGAAGCCCTTGCCCTCGTCGTTCGGGATCTCCTTGCTCGACCCGTCGGACTCGCCCGGCGGCTTGATCCACACATAGGCGTCGATGCCCGCCTCCGGGGCGGTCCTCGGCCGCTCGCCGAGACCCGCGCCCGACTGGTTGCACCAGTTGCCGATGTGGATGCGCCGGTCGTAACGGCCGCCCTCCACATAGGTGTTCACGTCCGTGGCGGCGCCGGGGCCCGCGGGCCGCGCGGATCCGCCCCAGCCGTTGCGCGAGGTGTCGATCAGCATGCCGATGTCGGACCTGAAGCCGGAGGAGACGAGCTGGCTCCGGAACGACTGGGCGAAGGAGAGCTCGTCGACGGACCGGTTCCAGTCGACCCACGTGGACTCGCGGACCGACCGGCCGCCCACGGTGTCGCCGATCTTGAAGTTGTTCTCCTTGAGGGCGCTGTAGTTGGCCGTGTTGGTGATGAAGCCGTGCACGTTGTCGACGCTGCCGCCGTCGGCGGTCGCCGCCTGGTACATGACCTGGGCGGACGCGGCGAAGTTGTCGTCCCAGCCGATCCAGCCGTGGTGACCCGCGTCCACGTAGTTGTAGACGTTCGGCACGGCGCCGAGCTTGCGAAGGGCGTAGCCGACGCCCTTCACGTAGTTGCCGTTGGCCTTCATCACGTCACACGCGGGCGTCGCGGTGGGGCGGCCGCCGGTGTTGGTGACCAGGTTGGGCAGCGAGTCGATCTCGACGGTCGTGACGATGCGCAGGTTCGCGTACTTCGCGTCGGCGAGGATCGCGGCGATGGGGTCGATGTAGTCGGTCTGGTACTTGCCGATCTCGGTCGGGCCGAGCTCGCCGTTGGACGCGAGCGCGGCACAGTCCCGGCCGGGCAGGTTGTAGATGACCAACTGGATGACACCCGCGCCCTGCTTGAGCGCCTCGTCCAGGTGGTCGCGCAGGCCCATCGAGTCGCCGGCGCCCTCGATCGCGGCGATCCGGTCCAGCCAGACGGCGGTGGGCTGCTTCGCGATGGCGCTGCCGCCCGGTTCGGCGGCGGCCTTCGACGACCACTCGGGGTTCACATAGGACTTGGCGCCCGCGTACGGATTGTCGACGCGCGCCGCCGCTGCCTGCGCGGTCGTGCTTCCCGCACTGTCGCTCACGGCGAGCGCGGTGCCGCCGGTCGTGGCGAGGACGGTGGCGAGTGCGGCGAGGAAGAGGGCGCGGGATCTGCGGTGCCTGGTGTGTGTGCGGCTCATGGTGGGGGTGATTCCCTTCGGGGGTGGGGGTGGACGGGGCTGTGGGGAGCTGGACGGTCAGCCGGCGAGCGCGGCCAGATGGTCGCGCAGACCAGCGCCGAACGCCGTGGGTGTGCCGTCGTAGGAGCTGATCAGGGAGGGGCCCGACGAGCAGTCCCAGGTGTTCCAGGTCCAGCCGAGATAGGAGGCCCGGTGTGCGTCGAGCCACTTCATGACGGAGTCGATGAAGCCGTGGGAGCAGGTGTTCTCGCCGATCTCGCCCGCCACGAGCGGGACTTTCGCGGCGACCGGGGCGAGCGTGGAATCGAAGCAGCTCGTGGTGGAGCAGGTGTTGAAGTTGTAGACGTGCCAGGCCGCGGCGAGATTGCCCGCCGGGTCCTTCGGCGCGTGCTCCAGCCAGCCGCTGAGATCGTTCGAGTACGCGATGCCTGCCGCGAGCACGAGATTCTTCGCGCCCGTCCCGCGTACCGCGTCGAGCAGGTCCTGCATGCCGGCGACCTCGTAGCCGATCCCGGGGCAGGTGCCGCCGTCCCGCCAGCAGTCCCAGGCCTGCTCGGTGGTGGGCGTCGCACGGTCCGGGTAGGGCTCGTTGAACAGGTCGAGGACGACGGCCGGATCGTCCTTGAAGGTGTTGGCGACCGAGGTCCAGAACTGCGGGGTGTACCGCGCGTTGGGCATCGGTTTCTGGCAGCTGGCGTGCACGTCCGAGCAGCCCGCCGAGTTGCCGGTGTACTGGCCGTGCGACCAGTGCAGTTCGACGATCGGGGTCATGCCGTGGTCCTGGACGCGCCGGACCAGATCCTTGATGGCGGACGTGTAGTTGGCGCCCGCGTAGCGCGGGTCGATGTTGTCGGTTCCCAGCCAGCACTCCTCGTTGAGCGGGATGCGTACGGTGTTGGCCTTCCAGTCCGCGATGGCCTTCACGGAGGCGTCGTCGACGGGGCCGTCGAAGATGCCGTAGCCCTGGACACAGGCGAACTCGCCGCCGGAGCGGTTGACTCCGAGCAGCCGGTGCGTCGCGCCTCGGGCGTCGACGAGCCGGTTGCCGTCGGCGTGCAGCACCGGGGGTGGTGCCGCCACGGCGGGCGCGGCGTCCGCCGTCGGCAAGGCGGAGGGCATCGCGAGTCCGGCGGCGATGAGGACGGCGCCCGCGAGGACGGCCGACGTGCGGAGCGGACGCAGGGATCGGGGCATGAGCGACTCCTCGGATTGAACCGGAATCGCTCCCACTGGTGCCGTGGAAGCTAGCAGGAAGTCGCCGCCGAGAACAGAAAGGTTGGCGGGTTTCTCAGATTCTCCGGATCGCGGCTGTCGAATTCATTCGACAACTCCCTTCCGTGTGACGGCTCTTGACATCGCGGCGATTCGGCTGAATTTTGGGAGCGCTCCCACTGGTGCTCCATCTGGTGCTCCCGCTGGTCCTCCCACTCGTTTCCCGCTGGTCCTCCGACTGTTTTCCGTGCTCCCCGCGCGGAGCCCGCCCCCACCATCGAGCTGTCAGGAGTCATCCCGGCATGTCTGCATTTCCCCATTCCCCCCATTCCCGCGGCTCCGGCCCCTCCAGACCGGAAATCAGCCGCCGCAACCTGCTCACCCTCGGTGCCGGAGTCGCCCTCGCCCCCATCGCCGTGGCGCTCAATCCCGCAGCTCACAGCGCCCAGGCGGCGACCGCGGCCACCGAGTACGAACAGCGGTTCCTCGACCTCTACGCGAAGATCACCGATTCCGCGAACGGCTATTTCTCGCCGGACGGTATTCCGTACCACTCCGTCGAAACCCTCATTGTCGAAGCCCCCGACCACGGGCACGAGACGACATCCGAGGCGTACAGCTATCTGCTCTGGCTGCAAGCCATGTACGGCAAGGTCAGCGGCGACTGGACCCGTTTCAACGCGGCCTGGGAAACCATGGAGAAATTCATGATCCCCACCCATGCCGACCAGCCGACGAACAGTTTCTACAATGCGGCGAAACCAGCCACGTACGCCCCCGAACACGAGCAGCCGTCCCAGTACCCGGCCCGGCTCGACCCCGCGATCCAGGCCGGCGCCGACCCGATCGCCGCCGAGCTGAAGAGCGCGTACGGCACCGACGACATCTACGGCATGCACTGGCTGCAGGACGTCGACAACATCTACGGCTACGGCGGCGGCGCCCCGGGGCCCGTCTACATCAACACCTTCCAGCGCGGCTCCCAGGAGTCGGTCTGGGAGACCGTCCCGCACCCCACCCGCGACGAGTTCGAGCACGGCGGCAAGAACGGCTACCTCGACCTGTTCACCGGCGACGCCTCCTACGCCAAGCAGTGGAAGTACACCAACGCCCCCGACGCCGACGCCCGCGCCGTGCAGGCCGCCTACTGGGCGCACGTCTGGGCCTCCGCCCAGGGCAAGGAGTCCCAGGTCGCGGCGACGGTCGCCAAGGCGGCCAAGATGGGCGACTATCTGCGCTACGCCCTGTTCGACAAGTACTTCAAGACCATCGGCGACTGCACCGACCCCTCCGGCTGCGCGCCGGGCAGCGGCAAGAACAGCTCGCACTATCTGCTGTCCTGGTACTACGCCTGGGGCGGCGCCACCGACACCTCCGCGGGCTGGGCCTGGCGCATCGGATCGAGCCACAGCCACGGCGGCTACCAGAACCCCCTGGCCGCCTTCGCCCTCAGCGCGTACGCCCCGCTGGCCCCCAAGTCGGCCTCGGGCAAGGCGGACTGGACCAAGAGCCTGACCCGGCAGATCGAGTTCTACCGCTGGCTGCAGTCCGCCGAGGGCGCCATCGCGGGCGGAGCCACCAACAGCTGGCAGGGCCACTACGGCGAGCCCCCGGCCGGCACCTCCACCTTCTACGGCATGGCCTACGACGAGAAGCCCGTCTACCACGACCCGCCGTCCAACCAGTGGTTCGGCTTCCAGGCCTGGTCGATGGAGCGCGTCGCCGAGTACCTCCACGAGACCGACGACCCCGCCGCGAAGACCGTCATGGACAAGTGGGTCACGTGGGCCCTGTCCGAGACGAAGATCGCCGCCGACGGCACCTGCACCTTCCCCTCCACGCTGAAGTGGTCCGGGCAGCCCGACACCTGGACCCCGGCGAACCCCGGCGCCAACACGGGACTTCACGTCTCCGTCGTCGACCGCACCAACGACGTGGGCGTGGCCGCCGCCTACGCCAAGACCCTCACGTACTACGCCGCCGCCACCGGCCACACCGCGGCCGCCACCACGGCCAAGGCGCTCCTCGACGGCATGTGGCAGCACTACCAGGACCCGCTGGGCATCGCGGTGCCCGAGACCCGCGCCGACTACAACCGGTTCGACGACGGCGTGTACGTCCCGAACGGCTGGACCGGCACCATGCCCAACGGCGACACCATCGACTCCGGATCCGACTTCACCTCCATCCGCTCCTTCTACCGCGACGACCCCGACTGGCCGAAGGTCGAGGCCTACCTCGCCGGGGGAGCGGCTCCGCAGTTCACCTACCACCGCTTCTGGGCGCAGGCGGACATCGCGCTGGCCATGGGCGCGTACGCCGAGCTCCTCGAACCGGGGCCGGGGTCGAAGTGAGCGCCCGTCCCACGCGGGGCGGGAACGGGAAGCTGCTCGGCGCCCTCTGCCTGATCCCGGGTCTGCTGTTCGTGGCCGCCCCTTCCTCCGGGGCCGACGACGCCCGTGCCGACGGCGTCAAGGAGAAGGCCCCGGCCGCGTCGTACACCTGGAAGAACGTCCGCGTCGACGGCGGCGGCTTCGTCCCCGGCATCGTCTTCAACCGGGCCGAGAAGAACCTCGCGTACGCCCGCACCGACATCGGCGGCGCCTACCGCTGGCAGGAGAAGTCCCGGACCTGGACCCCGCTGCTCGACTCCGTGGGCTGGGACGACTGGGGCCACACCGGGGTCGTCAGCATCGCGTCTGACACCGTCGAACCGAACAAGGTGTACGCCGCTGTCGGCACGTACACCAACGACTGGGACCCCGGCCAGGGCGCCGTCATGCGCTCGGCGGACCGGGGCAGGACCTGGAAGAAGGCCGACCTGCCCTTCAAGCTCGGCGGCAACATGCCGGGCCGTGGCATGGGCGAACGCCTCGCCGTCGACCCGCACGACAACCGCGTCCTGTACCTCGGGGCGCCCAGCGGCCACGGCCTGTGGCGCTCCACCGACTCCGGCGCCACCTGGTCGCAGGTGACCGCGTTCCCCAACCCCGGCGACTACCGGCAGGATCCGGCGGACTCGACCGGCTACGCCTCCGACAACCAGGGCATCGCCTGGGTCACCTTCGACGAGTCCACGGGCGCCTCCGGCTCGCGCACCAAGACCGTCTACGTGGGCGTCGCCGACAAGGAGAACGCCGTCTACCGCTCGACGGACGCGGGCGCCACCTGGACGCGTCTCGCGGGTCAGCCCACAGGACACCTCGCCCACAAGGGCGTACTCGACGCCGAGAACGGCTACCTCTACCTCGCCTACAGCGACAAGGGCGGCCCCTACGACGGCGGCAAGGGCCAGGTGTGGCGGTACGCGACCCGCACCGGCGAGTGGAAGAACATCAGCCCCGCCACCGACGCCGACGCGTACTACGGCTACAGCGGGCTGAGCGTCGACCGGCAGCATCCGGGCACCGTCATGGTCACCGGGTACAGCTCGTGGTTCCCGGACACCCAGATCTTCCGCTCCACCGACAGCGGCGGAAGCTGGACCGGCGCCTGGAGCTACGCCGCCTACCCCGAACGCGCCAACCGCTACACCATGGACGTCTCGTCCGTGCCGTGGCTGTCGTGGGGCGCCAACCCGGCGCCGCCCGAACAGGCCCCGAAACTGGGCTGGATGACCGAGGCCCTGGAGATCGACCCCTTCGACTCCGACCGGATGATGTATGGCACCGGGGCCACCGTCTACGGCACCAGGAACCTCCGGCAATGGGACAGCGGCGGCAAGTTCACCGTCACCCCGATGGTGAAGGGCCTGGAGGAGACCGCCGTCAACGACCTCGCGGCACCGTCCTCCGGAGCGCCGCTGCTCAGCGCGCTCGGCGACATCGGCGGCTTCCGGCACACGGACGTCACCAAGGTGCCGCCCCTGATGTACACCGAGCCCCACTTCACCACCACGACAAGCCTCGACCACGCCGAGTCCGACCCGAACACGGTGGTGCGGGTCGGACAGCTCGACAGCGGGCCGCGCATCGCCTTCTCCCGTGACAACGGCGCCAGCTGGTCGGCGGGCAAGGAGCCTTCGGGCGTCTCCGGCGGCGGTACGGTCGCCGCGTCCGCCGACGGCAGCCGCTTCGTGTGGAGCCCGGACGGCACGGGCGTGCACACCAGCGGAGACCGGGGCGCCACGTGGACGGCGTCCACGGGCATCCCGCAGGGCGCGGTCGTCGAGTCGGACCGGGCGGACCCGAAGACGTTCTACGGCTTCAAGTCCGGGACGTTCTACGTCAGTACGGACGGCGGGGCGACCTTCACCGCGAAGGCGTCCACCGGGTTGCCTGCCGAGGGTGCGGCGCGCTTCAAGGCCGTGCCCGGCTCGAAGGGGGACATCTGGCTGGCGGGCGGAAAGGCCGGGGGGACGTACGGCCTGTGGCACTCGACGGACTCCGGCGCGAGCTTCACCCGCGTCCAGGGCGTCGAGGAGGCCGACACCATCGGCTTCGGCAAGGCCGCGCCCGGCTCGGACCACCAGACGCTCTACACCAGCGCGAAGATCGACGGCGTGCGCGGCATCTTCCGCTCCACCGACGCCGGGGCGAGCTGGGCGCGCGTCAACGACGGCGCCCACCAGTGGGGCTGGACCGGCGCGGCCATCACCGGTGATCCCCGGATCTACGGGCGGGTGTACGTGTCCACGAACGGCCGTGGCATTGTGTACGGGGACGACAACTCCCCAGGCTGACCGAGTCAGTCGAAGCGCTTCGACACGCCTATGGACAGCACATGGGTGTCCCTCTAGGGTCGAGGTGGCCCCAAGTCGAAGCGCTTCGCCGCCGCCTCACGACCTGTCGAACTGTCCGGGAGAGCTGAATGGTCACCCTTGCCGAGGTCGCCCGCCACGCCGGAGTCTCGGCCAGCACGGTGAGCTACGTACTCAGCGGCAAGCGGTCCATCTCCGCCTCCACCAAGGACCGCGTCGAGCGGTCCATCCGCGAACTCGGCTACCACCCGAACGCCGGCGCCCGCGCCCTGGCCAGCAGCAAGTCCAACATCATCGCGCTGATGGTGCCGCTGCGCACCGACATGTACGTGCCGGTGATGATGGAGATAGCCATCGCCGTCGCCACCACCGCACGCACCCACGGGTACGACGTGCTGCTCCTGACCGGCGAGGAGGGCCCCGAGGCGGTCCGCCGCATCGAGGGCAGCGCGCTCGCCGACGCGATGATCCTGATGGACGTGGAGCTGCACGACGAGCGCCTGCCGCTGATCCGCGAGATCGCCCGGCCCACCGTCCTCATCGGCCTCCCCGCCGACCCCACGGGTCTGACCTGCGTGGACCTAGACTTCGTGGCGACCGGCGCACAGTGCGTCGAGCACCTCTCCGAGCTCGGCCACCAGGAGATCGCCGTCATCGGCGAGGCGCCCGCCGTGTACGAGCGGCACACCGGGTTCGCCGAGCGCACCCTGGACGGGCTGCGTACGCGGGCCCGCGAGCTCGGCCTGCGCGTGCTGCACCGGCCCTGCGAGGGGACGTACGACGCGCTGGCCGCGACGCTTGCCCGGATCTTCGACGAACGCCCCGGCACCACGGGGTTCGTCGTACAGAACGAGTCGGCCGTTGAGCCCCTCCTGAGCCTCCTGCGCCAGCAGGGCCGCGCCATCCCGGAGGACGTCTCCGTCATCGCGATCTGCCCCGACCAGGTCGCCACCCAGGCCTCGGTGCGCCTCACCTCTGTCGCCATCCCGGCACAGGAGATGGGGCGGCAGGCGGTGGAGCGCGTCGTCGCGAAACTCCGGGGGCAGGGCGTCGACGAAGTCGCGCTGATCGCACCGGAGTTGACGGTGCGGGCCAGCTCGGGTCCGGGGCCCGCGAAGGGCTGACGGCGGGGGCGGTCGACGACGGATGCGGCCGACGAGGTGCCGATTTCTGTTATCGGTGGCCGCCCGCCCCGTCTCCTGGGTGATCGCATCCTCAGCCCCCTTCGCAGCCTCAAGGAGCCATCCCCATGGGTCAGGACAACAGGCATCGGCTCAGCCGTCGCGGCATGCTCAAGGTCTCCGGAGGCCTCGCCGCCGCGGGCGCCGTCGGTGGCGCGGCCACGATCGCCCTCACCGACGAGAAGGCGGACGCCGCCCCCACGGCCTTCGCCCACCCCGGCATGCTGCACAACGCGGGTGACCTCAACCGCGCCAAGGTGAAGGTCGCCGCGGGCGCAGCGCCCTGGACACCCGGCTGGCAGAAGCTGACCGGCAACGCGCTCTCCGCGGCCACCTGGAAGGCCAGCCCCCGTGACGTGATCATCCGCGGTGGCACGGGTCAGAACTACCCCACCCTCTACCGCGACATCCACGCCGCGTACCAGAACGCCCTGCGCTGGCGGATCAGCGGCTCGGCCGCGCACGGTGACGCCGCGCGCGACATCCTCAACGCCTGGTCGGCCACGCTCACCCAGGTGACGGGCAACGCCGACCGGTTCCTGGCCGCCGGGATCTACGGCTACCAGTTCGCCAACGCCGCCGAACTCATGCGCGGCTACGACGGGTTCGACCTCGACCGGTTCAAGACGATGCTGCTCGAGGTCTTCCACCCCCTCAACGACGACTTCCTGAAGAATCACAACGGCGCCTGCATCACCAACTACTGGGCCAACTGGGACCTGTGCACCATGGCATCGGTCATGGCCATTGGCATCCTCTGCGACGACAGGGCCACGTACGACCGCGCGGTGGAGTACTTCAGGAACGGCGCGGGCAACGGCTCCATCAAGAAGGCCGTCCCCTTCGTGTACGACGGCGAAGGCCTCGCCCAGTGGCAGGAGTCGGGCCGCGACCAGGGCCACACGATGATGGGCATGGGGCTGATGGGCGCGATCTGCGAGATGGCCTGGAACCAGGGCGACGACCTCTACGGCCACGACGACAACCGGTTCATGAAGGCCGCCCAGTACGTCGCCAAGTACAACCTGGGCCAGGACGTGCCGTTCACCAAGTACACCTGGGGCACGGGCCAGAACTGCGCCTATCGCGAGCAGACCGTCATCTCCGAGGCGGGCCGCGGCCAGGCCCGCCCGGTGTGGGACCTCCTCCACTTCCACTACGCGCGCCGCCGCAGGCTGTCCGTGCCGTACATCACCGCCCTCGCGGAGAAGGTCAGGCCGGAGGGCGGCGGCGGTGACTACGGCCCGAACAGCGGCGGGTTCGACCAGCTGGGCTTCGGGACACTGCTGTACGCGAAGTAGCGGCGGTGGCGGGGGGGGGGGGGGGGGGGGGGGGGGGGGGGGGGGGGGGGGGGGGGGGGGGGGGGGGGGGGGGGGGGGGGGGGGAGGGGAGGGGGGGGAGGGGGAAGGGATAAGAATGGGC
>NZ_JBVIHP010000021.1:117680-196011 GCF_055570235.1 Streptomyces sp. NPDC031274
TCTGCCCCTAGGCCAACCCGACAGAGCTGACCCCACCTCTTCACCCAGGGTCCTGGGGGGGGGGGGGGGGGGGGGGGGGGGGGGGGGCCCCCCCCCCCCCCCCCCCCCCCCGCGGAACCCCTCAGGGGGTGGACACCACCGGACGCGGCGCCTTCGCCATGCCGGAGCCGATGAAGAAGCTCGGGTGCGGGGGCTGGTTGTAGGCCGTGTTCTGCCAGGCCAGCGCCGTACGGTACTGGATGTCGTGGAGCAGCGTGGTGATCTTCGTGCCTGTCTCGTGCGGGGTGGAGTAGATCCGCAGTGCCTTGTTGTCCGAGGTGCGCCACACGACTTCCTCGCGCCAGTCGCCGAGGATGTCGCCCGAGAGCGCGGGCGTCGCCTTGGTGCCGTTGTTGGATGCGACCGAGGCCCCGGTGAGGAGCCGGGTCTCGCCGCCCGTGCCGTACTTGTCGATCCGGGTGCCGTCGAGGAGCTCGCGGGTGGTGTCGCCGTCCCACCAGTTCACGAAGTTGACGCTCGACGGCTCGCGGCCGACCGACGCCCCGGACGGCGAACGCAGGGTGCTGTCGGCCGCGGACCACGACTCGGCGCCCGGGGAACCGGCGTAGATGTCGGCGGACACGCCCCGGCCGTTGTCGGAGCCGGATGCCGTGGTCCACAGGCGCTGCCCCGTACGGGCGTCGGCCATCCAGGAGCCCGGCTTGGAACTGTCCTCGGACACCTTGAAGTACTCCAGGCCCGCGCGCGAGGGATCGAGGTCGCCGACGTGCCCGGCGTCGCCGTGCCCGAGCTTGGTCGTCCACAGGCCGCTGCCGTTGTCGTCGACGGTCATCGCGCCGTAGACGATCTCGTCCTTGCCGTCGTTGTCGACGTCCGCGACCGAGAGACTGTGGTTGCCCTGGCCGTCGTACCCCTTGCCGCTGTTCGTCGACGCGTTGGTGTCGAACGTCCAGCGCCGGGTGAAGGCTCCGCCCCGCCAGTCCCAGGCGGCGATGACGGACCGCGTGTAGTAGCCGCGCGCCATGATCAGCGAGGGCCTGCCGCCGTCGAGGTAGGCGGTCCCGGCGAGGAAGCGGTCCACACGGTTGCCGTAACTGTCGCCCCAGCTCGAGACGGCGCCGCGCGCAGGGACGTAGTCGACCGTGTCGAGTGCGGCGCCGGAGCGGCCGTCGAACATGGTCAGGTACTCGGGCCCGGCCAGGACGTAGCCGCTGGAGTTGCGGTGGTCGGCGGACGAGCTGCCGATCACCGTGCCCGCGCCGTCCTTCGTGCCGTCCGCCGTCTTCAGGGCCACTTCGGCCCTGCCGTCGCCGTCGTAGTCGTACACCTGGAACTGCGTGTAGTGCGCGCCCGAGCGGATGTTCCTGCCCAGGTCGATCCGCCACAGGCGGGTGCCGTCCAGCTTGACGCCGTCGATGACGGTGTTGCCGGTGTAGCCGGACTGGGAGTTGTCCTTGGCGTTGGTGGGCTGCCACTTCAGTACGAAGTCCAGGGCGCCGTCCCCGTCGAGATCGCCGACGGACGCGTCGTTCGCCTCGTAGGTGTACGCCACGCCGTCCGGGGTCGTGCCACCGGCGGGCGGCGTGATCGGCACGTCCTTGTATCCGGCGCGGAACTGCACCGCGTGCACGGAGTCGCCCTGCTCGGCGCCGTCGACCACAGCGCGCACGGTGTAGTCGGCGCTGTTCGGCGCGCCCGCGTGGAAGTAGTTCGTCGAGCCGGTGACCGGCGAGGAGTTGACCTTCGTACCCCCTCGGTAGACGTTGAAGGCCACGTCGTCGTCATCGGTGCCGAGCCAGCGCCAGCTGACCAGGTTCCCGGCGTCGGTGTGCACGCTGACCACGCCCCGGTCAAGGGCCTCGGCCTGGCGGGTGGTCGCCGCCGACGAGGTGGACGACAGGGCGATGAGCCCTCCGGCGGCGAGGGCGCCCGCGACGACGGCGGTGAGCAGGACCCGGCCGCGGGTGCGCCGTGCTCTTCTGCCCCTGCGGCGGTGGGGTTCGGTGTACGGGTGCTCGGGCATGGGGTGCTCCTGCGGGAGAGAGACAGTGCCTCGGCTGTGTCGCCGCGGGGCGCGCGAAAGGTTGCCGCCTGTACGGCTCCATCGCCCGGAAAGTTTCTGTTATCGGCGACGCTCTCCGCGCGTCTCCCCTCATGGCCTGGTCAGGTACAGTTCCCGGCCCGCCGACGGGGGGCCGGACAGAGGGACCCGAAGGAGTGGAACAGCGGTGGAAGAGCCCCGGACACGCGGTCTGGTCGAGGCCGCGCGCGCCGGTGACCGGCACGCACTCGACGAGCTGCTCACCGCGCATCTGCCGCTGGTCTACAACATCGTCGGCCGGGCGCTCGACGGCCATCCGGACGTCGACGACATCGTGCAGGACACCATGCTGCGCGTGGTCCGCTCCATCACCGGACTCCGCGACCCGGACGGCTTCCGGTCCTGGCTCGTGGCGATCGCCATGCACCGGATACGGGACCGGGCGCGCGCCGCCCGGTCCCGGCAGACCGTGCCCGCGTCGGCCCTGGAGCGCGAACCGGCCGACCCCGACGGCGACTTCGCGGGCCTGACCGTACTGCGCCTCGGCCTGGAGGGGCAGCGCCGCGAGGTCGCCGAGGCCACCCGATGGCTCGACCCGGAGGACCGGGAGCTGCTCTCGCTGTGGTGGCTGGAGGTGGCGGGCTCGCTCAGCAGGCCCGACCTCGCTCGGGCGCTCGGCCTGACCCGCCAGCACACGGCGGTACGGGTGCAGCGGCTCAAGGAGCGCCTGGAAACGGCCCGTTCCCTCGTACGCGCCCTCGACACCCGTCCGAGGTGCGCCGCGCTCGCCGGGGCCACCGCGGAGTGGGACGGGCGTCCGGGATCGGTGTGGCGCAAGCGCATCCTGCGGCATCTGCGCGGCTGTCCGTGGTGCGGCGGCACGGCTCCCGGCACCGTCCCGGCGGAGCGGCTCCTCGCGGGTCTCGCGCTGGTGCCGATCCCGGCGGGGTTCGCGCTGCACGCGCTGGCGGGGGTGCTCGGCGGGGGCACGGCTCAGGCGGCCGCGGCCACGGGGGCGGCCGCCGGGGGACAGGCCGCTGCCGCCGACCCGGTAGGCCTGAGCGGCCACATCCTCCAGCTGCTCGGCAAGCCCGCGGTCGCCGCCACGGCCGGTCTGACCCTCGTCGCGGGCGGCGCCTACGTGGTCCACGACCGCCAGGACCCGCCGCGCCCGCCCCACGCGGCTGCCCCGGCCCCGAAGACGAGCGCGTCCACTGCTCCCGTGACCACGCCACCGGCCGCATCACCGAAACCGAGCCGCGAGCCCGATGGCACCCCCAGTACCAAGCCCAAGTCCAAGGCCAAGTCCAAGAAATCGGACCCTCGTTACGGCAGCGTCGTCGACAAGGCCGAGCCCGCCCCCGACCCGTCGGCCCGCCCCGGCACCCTCCCGCACCGCACGGAGACCGGCATGACCAGCTCGGCGGGGCCGAAGGCGGTGATGGTGCACCGAGGCGACACCGTCACCCTGCGCGGGCGCGGCTACGCGCTGGTCCGCTGGCAGATCATGCCCGGTGAACGCGCCGGTGCGCTGGTCATGCCCACCTGGACCGGCCTGAAGGGCAAGCTCTTCCACGTCGCGTCCGGCGGCGGGCGGCGCATGGACGACCAGATGCCGACGGCGACTGACCGGCCACACACCTGGATGGGCTCGCCGGACACCGGTTTCACCGTGCTGCCCGAGGGCGCTCAACAAATGTGGCAGAACGAGTACTACTATCTCGACGGCGAAGTGACCCTCCGTCAGAATGAGCGCGGCGCCGACTACAACCTCATCGTCCAGCCCACGGACCGGGCCGCGGTGACCGGCGACATCATCCAACCCCCGGACCCGGCACGAGGGGTGGTGCGCTACGGCCGCGTACGGGACACCGGCACCGACGCGGCACCGGTCCCGCAGTACCTGAACAGGACCGGATGACCCGTACCGCCCGGCCTCTGGCCTTGGCTCCTTGGCTCCTTGGCTCAGACCTGACTGGGATTACGGACGATGTTCGATCTCTCGCACAGACGTTGCTATGCTCGCGCACCGCGCTTCGGCGGTACGGGGGCCACCAGTGCGCGTGCAGAGCCGCGCAGGCACAGGAAAGAGGTCACCCGTGGGGACAGCCGTCGACGACGCAGCCGCCGCGGAGTTCCATGATTTCTTCGAGCGGCACTACGCCGAACTGGCGCGCCTCGCCCACATGTTGACCGGCGAGAAGGATGCCGCGGACGATCTGGCGGCGGACGCCCTGGTCGCTCTCTGGCACCGCTGGGACCGGGTGCGCGCCGCCGATCACCCGGCCGCGTACGCCCGTGGGGTCGTCGCCAACATGGCGCGCACCCGCATCCGCAGCGCCGTCCGGGAGCGCCGCCGTGTGGCGCTGTTCTGGGGGCAGCGGGCGGAGGGCGTCGACGACCCCGACGTACCCGCGGTCGTCGATGTCCAGGAGGCGTTGCGTACGCTGCCGTTCCGTAAGCGGGCCTGTGTGGTCCTGCGGCACGCCTTCGACCTGTCGGAGAAGGACACCGCGCTCACCCTCGGCATATCGGTCGGTACGGTGAAGAGCCAGACGTCCAAGGGAATGGCGGAGCTGCAACGGCTCCTGGGCGAACTGGCCGCGTCGCAACTCGTGGGAGGGAGGCAGTGATGGACGACGTACGGGGGCACCTGCACGATGCCGCGGCCGAGCACCGCCCCGACCGGGAACGGATGCTCGCCCGGATCGAGCGCGGCATGGAGCGCGACGCCGTCGACCCCGGTGCCCCGTCCCGCGGCAGGCTGCCACGGCCCGCCCCCTGGCTGCGGATAGCGGGCGCGACGGCCGCCGTGGCCGGAGTCTTCGCGCTCGGCGGTTACGCCGTCGCCTCCGTCGTCCAGGGCGGCGATCCGCCGCCCCGCACCGTGGGCACACCCGCCGCCCCCGAATCGCCGTCCGCGCCGGGCCCCTCCGCCTCCGCGCCGGACGACGAGAACGCCAAGCCGAGTTCACCCGCCGAGCCCACGCACCCGTCGGGCAGGGCCACGACGGGCGCGCCGGACAGAGGCACGGACCAGGACGCGGACCGGCCGCCGAAGAAGTCCCCACCCCCGCCGTCCACCGGGCGTGTGGCGCCGCAGGCCAAGGGCGTCGAGGACGGCTACCTCTGGAGCGACGGCTCCATCGACCCGCAGAGCAACGACTTCTGGGCGCAGAGCACCCTCACCTTCAAGACCGGGAAACCCCTCACCGCGCTCACCGTCGAACTGCGTGTCGCGCAGACCGGCGGGGTCGCCGACGCGGGCAACTGGCGTTCCCTGCCCGCCGACGACTTCACCGTCTCCGTACGCGAGCAGGGCGGTGAGCTGGTCTACCGCTGGACGCTGAAGGCGGGCCGGACGGTCCCGGCGGGGGAGCACGTCTTCGCGGGCCAGTACAACCACGCCGAGGGCGGCAGGGACGCCGGCGAGGACACGTACGCGGCGGAGGCGACCGCGTCGGGCCAAAGGGCGGCCATACGGGGCGACTTCGCCCGCACTTCCTAGCGCGCCGGAGAAACTCTCGGCAGGGCGGCAACCTTCCGCATCCGGGCGGAGACCAGCAGACGCAAGGTCATCCCCCCAGCGAAAGAGCGGTCCCCATGACCACGCAACGAGCCGAACTGCGCAAGAGCAGCAAGCGCCGCCTCACCCGCCGCCGCGTCGTGGGCGCGGCGGGCGGCGCGCTCCTGCTGACCGGCGCCACCCTGGGCGCCAACGTGCTGCTCTCCCCGGCGGGAGCAGCGACCGCCGCGGCCGCCTGGCCCACGCCCACCGGCGACAAGGCCGTCACCAAGACCATCGAGGTGTCCGGCACCTACGACGGCGGACTCCAGCGCTTCTACGGCAGCGGAGACCTCGGCGGCGACGGCCAGGAAGAGGGCCAGGACCCGATCTTCAAGCTGAAGGACGGCGCCGTCCTGAAGAACGTCGTGATCGGCAAGCCCGCCGCCGACGGCGTGCACTGCTCGGGCAGCTGCACCATCCAGAACGTGTGGTGGGAGGACGTCGGCGAGGACGCGGCCAGCTTCAAGGGCACCTCGACCAGTTCCGTGTACAACGTGACCGGCGGCGGCGCGAAGAAGGCCGACGACAAGGTCCTCCAGTTCAACGGCGCGGGCAAGCTGAACATCTCCGGATTCCAGGTCTCGGACTTCGGCAAGCTGGTCCGCTCCTGCGGCAACTGCTCCAAGCAGTACAAGCGCACGATCACCATCAACGACGTGGACGTGACCGCGCCCGGCAAGTCCCTGGTCGGCATCAACACCAACTACGGCGACACGGCGACCCTGAGCAAGGTCCGCATCCACGGCGACAGCAGCAAGAAGATCAAGCCCTGTATCCGCTACACGGGCAACTCCTCGGGCGCCGAGCCCGTCGAGACGGGCAGCGGCGCCGACGGCACGTACTGCAAGTACAGCGCGTCGGACATCAGCTACCAGTAGCAGCCGTCATACCCGGGCCACCAGCGGCCGACCGGCCGGTCACTGGTGGCCCTTCGCCGTGTCCGGCAGGGGCGTCGGCGTGACGTGCGCGAGCAGCCCGTCGACGAACGCGCGCAGTCCCTGGACGTAGGTGTCCCTGGCCGCCAGCGGAACCCACCGGTCGCCGATGGCGGCCAGATGGGGAACCCGGGACGCGTCGAACGCGAAGCGCGGGGCGGGGAGTTCGCCGCCCGGCCGCCGGTGGGGAGAGCGGGCCCGGACGAGGACCTCGCCGACGGTGTAGTACCAGAGGCTGCGCAGGATGTGGACGGTCTGTTCGGGGGCGCATCCGTAGTCGTCGGCTCCGGCCAGGATGGCTTCGATCATCCAGAGGGCCGACTCGTCGAGCAGGGCGATGAAACCGTCGGCCGTGACGATCTCCGCGGCCCATGGCCACGCGGACAGGGCGTCGTGCACCGCGGTGGCCCCCATGACGATGCGTTCCCGCGGGTCACTGGGCAGTTGGGGGCGTTCGATCTCGTAGATGTAGTGGTTGAGCAGGAGGATCAGCAGGTCCTCCTTGTCCCGGATGTGGTGGTACAGCGTCGTCGCCCCGATGCCGAGCTCGGCGGCGAGACGGCGGATGGTCAGCTTCTCCCAGCCGTCCCGCTCGATCAGCTCGCGGGCCGCCACCAGGATCTGCGCGCGGGAGGTCACGGGCGGGCGGCCGGTGCGGCCGTGCGGTGCGGGAGATCGGGCCATCGCACCATCATGCCGCCCCGCCCTCCGCCGCCTTGATACGGGTGCGGATTCAGCCTTCGTGTTCACAGCGGGCCGTCTCGGTGCTACTTTCGGAACATGTTCCGAAAGTCGTTCCGGAAGTTAACGGGCGCTGCCAGCAACGGAGTTCGCAGTGATGAATAGTTCAGATGTCAGGCCAGGGCTCACGCTCGTCGTGGTGGCGGTCGTGCAGTTCATGGTGTCGCTCGACCTGTCCGTGGTGAACGTCGGACTCCCACAGATCGCCGCCGGGCTCGGCTTCAGCGCGGTGGGCCTGACCTGGGTGATCCATGCCTACGCCCTCACCTTCGGCGGGCTGCTCCTGCTCGGCGGAAAGGCCGCCGACCGGTACGGCCGGGGGCGGGTCCTGATGCTCGGGCTCGGCCTGTTCGCTCTGGCGTCGCTCGTCGGCGGCTTCGCCCAGTCGCCGGGCCAGCTCGTCGCCGCCCGAGCCGTGCAGGGCGTCGGGGCCGCCGCACTGGCTCCGGCCGCCCTTTCGCTGCTGACGGCGACGTTCCCCACGGGCAGGGCCCGCATCCGGGCCTTCGGAGTGTGGAGCGCGACGAACGCCGCCGGAGGCGCTCTCGGCGTCCTGATCGGCGGCCTGCTCACCCAGTACGCCGACTGGCGCTGGGTGATGTTCGTGAACGTGCCGATGGCCGCCTGCGCACTGGTACTGGCCTGGCGCGGCGTCGCCGCGGGGCCGGCGACCGCCCGCGCCGGCCGTCCGGACGTGCTCGGTGCCGTCCTGGTCACAGCGGGCATGACGCTCCTGGTGTTCGGGGTGGTCCGCACCGATCAGTACGCGTGGACCTCGCCGGTCACCCTGACGACGCTGGCGGTCGCTGCCGCACTCCTTGCGGCGTTCCTGCACGTCGAGCGCACCACCACCCGCGATCCGCTGGTCCGGCTCGGCCTCTTCGCCAACCGCTCGGTCGCCGGCGCGAACGCCGGCAACCTCCTGATCGGTGCGGCCATGACCTCGACCTTCTACTTCGCGTCCCTCTACCTCCAACAAGTCCTCGGTACGGGACCGGCGCTGACCGGGGTCATGTTCCTGCCGCTGGCTCTCGCGGTGGCCGCCGGATCCGTGCTCGCCGTCAAACTCGCCTACCGCCTGGCCCCCCGTACCCCTCTCGTCATCGGCGCCCTGCTGACCGCGACCGGGCTCGCCTGGTTCGGCCTGATCAGCCCCGACGGCTCCTACACCACCGACGTCCTGGGGCCGTCGATCGTCATCGGTGTCGGCTTCGGGCTCTGCCTCGGACCGGTCGTCTCCATCGCCACCGCCGGTGTCGCGCCCCACGAGACCGGCACCGCGTCGGGGCTGCTCAACAGCTCACGCCAGATCGGCGCCTCGATCGGACTCGCCGCTCTCGGCGCCGCGGCACACCACCGCTCCGGCACGAGCGCCACGCCCGCCGCCCTCAACGACGGCTACGCGCTCGGTCTGACCCTCGGCGCCGGACTCCTGGTCGCCGCCGCCCTCGTCGCCCTCACTGTCCTGCGACGGACCGGTCCACCGGCACAGGCCGAGCGGACCGATGACCGTGACCCGCGCATCACGCCCTTGGCCTCCAGTCAGTCAGGTAGCCGCCCCGCGTAGCCGACTGGGCCTGTCCTCGGGTGAGTTGGGGGCGGTTCAGCGGGACCGTGACAGCCGCCCCCGGCCCCGTGTTGCGGTACTCGGCGAACCGCTGGTCCTGCCAGGGATGGGCGTCACGCATGTTCGCGTACGGGGCCACCGCGTCGATGCCGCGCCCCAGGTGGGTCTCGCGCACCGTCAGCATGGGGCGGGCCGTCGTGTCCGAACTGGGGACCCAGGGGCGGGCCAGTTTGTAGTACGCGTCCGGGGCGCCGCTCGTCACCCGGCTCCGGGTGCCCAGGTAGCCGCGCGGGTTGGCCGCCGCGGTGGACGGCGCGAAGACGAAGCCGTACGGAGCCGCTGCCAGGTCGCTCCGGGTGAGCGTGTGGAAGCGGCAGCGCTCGAAGACCGCCGTGGCACGGCCGAAGACGAAGTCGACGTCACCCTCCACATAGCAGTCGCGGAAGTACTGGCGGGCGAAGACGCCCAGGTCCGCGGTGTCGGCGTAGAGGGTGTCCTGGTGGCCCAGGAATCGGCAGCCGAAGAACGCCGAGCGGTCGCCCGTCACCTTGAGGGCGACGGCCTGGGTTCCGGTGTAGTCGGGGTGGTCCGCCCGCAGCCAGTCGTTGGCGAACGTGAGGGCGTGGGCGGTGAAACCGGCGGCCCGCACGGTCGTGGTGGCCGAGCCGCTGGTGCCGTAGGTGCCGGACCCGTCGGGCTTCGGGGTGCCCGCGGCGTTGTCGTACACGATGACCGTGTCGCGCGGGTCGCCGCTCGCGCCGACGAGCGTGAGCCCCGCACTCGTCTCGGGCACGGTCACCGTCTCGCGGTACGTGCCCGGGGCGAGGACCAGCGTCCAGGACGTACCGGAAGCGGCGTTCACTGCGGCCTGCACGGTGGTGTGGTCGCCGCGGCCCGCCGGGTCGACGTACAGCGTCCGACGGGTGGGGCGGGGCCCGGCGGCGCGGGCGGGGACCGTGGTGCCGAGGGCGAGGGCGGCGCCCGCACCCGCGCCCGTGGTGAGCAACGTACGGCGGCTGAGGGCTCTGAGGGAGTGGTGCGAGGGCATGGCTGATCCTTCGCTGTGCGGCTCAGTCAGGAAAAGGTGGAGGTGGGGGGAGGGGGAGCTTGAGAGGGAGCTCAGCGGTGCTGCTTGCCCGCGCCCGCGTCACGCCTCAGCAGTCCCGGCAGCTTGCGCGGATCGTCCACCCGTGTCCGCAGGGTCGGCGTCCAGCCCGCACCCGACTGGAGGGTCTCCTGAGGGATCTCCGCGTTGTGGACGGCGATGAGATCGACGCGCTTGCCGTTGACGTAGTTGGCGTCGGCGGTGACCGGCGCCTCCTTCCACTTCTTGAGGATCTTCCCCGCGCCGACCCCGCCCGGGAGCGTGAACGCGTTCTTCTGCGCGACGAGCCGGGACTCCTGGCCGATGCCGAAGGAGTACTGATAGCCGCCCGCGGGGACCACGTAGTGGTTGTTGTACGTGTCGACCTGCCCGAAGCGGACACGCGGCGCCCGCTCGACGATGTCCCTGAAGACGTTGTGGTGCAGAGTGACCCGCAGCTTGCCGCGGTCCGTGGCGCCCGCGCTGTCGCTGTTGCCGATCATCAGGGTCTTGTCGTGGTCGGCGAAGACGTTCCAGGAGACGGTGACCAGGTCGGCGCCGCGTACGACGTCCAGCTCGCCGTCGTGCTGCTGATAGATCTCGCCGTAGTAGGACGGCAGCGAACTGTCGGGGTGCTCGCCGTCGGTGAACGTGTTGTGGTCGACCCACACATGCGTCGAGCCGTGGACGACCATGCTGTCGTACTCGGAGTTCCAGGCCCCCCTGTCGCCGTCCGTGGGATCCCACTGCGGGAAGCAGTCAAGCGGGCTCTCCAGCGTCAGGTCGCGGACGACCACGTTGTCCACGCCCTGGATCTGCAGGCTGCCGCCGACGATCCCGGCGCCCTTGCCGACGCCCACGATGGTCGTGTCGGCGGGGACGTACGCCTTGATCGCCGCGCCCTGCCGGGTCGCCGACGCCGCCCGCAGGTCCTCCTGCGCGCCGCTGACCGGCGTGTCGTACCCCCACACCGCGGGGTCGTAGTCGGCGAGGTACTGGTCGAAGTCGTAGCCATCGGCCTCGAACGCGGCGCAGCCCTCGGCCGTGGCGTTCAGCGTGCCCTTGACCTTGATGATCCGGGGAGCGCCCGCGTCGTCCGCGAGCGCGGCGCGCAGCTCCTCCCAGGTGGTGACCGTGTAGGTGTGCGCGGCATCGGCCCGCGCGCCCCCGGTGGTTCCCCCGTCGGCGGACGCCCAGCCGTCGCCGCGCGGCAGCACGTCGCGTGCGACCGCGGCCGAGGCCGGTGCGCTCGTGACGGCCACGACAAGCGCGGTGCACCCCGCGAGCAGGGTGAGAGATCTGCGTACAGCTGTGCCAGTCGTGCGCGTCGTTCTCGTAGCCCTCATCGTTACGGTCCTTCCGGCCAGGTGATCCAGGAATCGGGTATCGCGGCGTCGAGCCGGCGCACGTCCCGCGGTGCGAGCACGTTGCGGTGCAGCAGTTCGGCCGCCACCAGACGCGCCACGGCGATCGCGCCCGGCGGATTGAAGTGCGTGTTGTCCTGCTCGGTGGCGGTCCAGTTGAAGTACGCCTTGGTCTCCTCGACGCCGAGCCTCTGCCACAGGGCGAGCGACAGGGCCTGCACGTCGAGCAGCGGCACGCCTTCGGCCTCGGCGAGCGCCCGCATCGCGGCCGGATAGTCGCCGTGGGTGGGCAGCGCGGTGCCGTCCGCGTCGAACTTCCTGCGCTCGACGGCGGTCGCGAGCACCGGCCGCGCGCCACGGGACCGAGCCCCGTCGACGTACCTCTTCAAGTACTCCTGATACGTGGACCAGGGCTCGGTGTAGCGCGTCGGATCGGCGCTCTTCTCGTCGTTGTGCGCGAACTGGATGAGAAGGCGGTCGCCGGGTCGGATCGCCTCCAGGATCACGGCGAGGCGGCCCTCGTCGACGAAGCTCTTCGAACTCCGGCCGTTCACAGCGTGGTTGGCGACCCGCGGGCGGCGGTCGTGGAGGAAGAAGGGAAGGGCCATGCCCCAGCCGGTCTCGGGCGCCGCGTCGGTGTACTTCTGCGCGGCGGTGGAGTCCCCGGCGATGTAGAGCGTGCTCGCGGGAGCCGCTCCGGGATTCTCTCGTCCTGAGTGGCTGAACGCCGCCGGGGCCGCGGCCACCGCGAGCGGAAGGCTCGCGAGGGCCGCGACCGCACGGCGTCGGCCGACGCCGTGCGCGGGGCGCGCTGTCACTTGTTCTGTTCGTTCCACTCGGCCTGAGCCTTGTTGAGCTGCTCGGCGAGCGTGTCGAGGAAGTCCTTCGCGGACATCTTGCCGAGCAGGACCTTCTGGTAGTTCGGCTCGTTGTCGGCCTTGCTGATGGTGTTCCAGTCAGGCAGGTAGTACGGCAGCTGCACGATCTTCAGGGAGCCGTCGTTGAGCGCCGCGGCGGCCAGCTTCGTGGGCTCCGCCGCGTTCACCCAGGCGTCCTTGGAGGCCGCGGTGTTGGCGGGGATGGCGCCCGCCGACTTGTTCCACTTGCTGTTGGACTTGTGCGAGGCCGCGAACTCGATGAACTTCCAGGCCGCCGCCTTCTTCTTGCTGGACTTGAACAGGCCGAGCCCGTCGACGGGGTTGGAGACCTGGACGCGAATGCCCGCATCGGTCGTCGGGTTGGGCAGGCCGCGGAACTTGCCCTCACCGAGTGCCTTCACATGGTCCGTGTAGGAGCCGAGGTTGTGGCTGAGCATGCCGATCTGGCCCGTGTCCCACTGGGCGTTCATCTTCTTGAAGTCGTTGTTGACATCGGCCGCGGGGGTGTTGTTCTTGTAGAGCGCGACGTACTTCTTCAACGCCTCCACGTTCTTGGGGTCGTTGACGGTGGTCTTGTCGCCGTCCCAGAACGAACCGATGCCGGACTGACCGTAAGCCGCGTCGAGCGCCTGGGCGATGGAACCCTCGCCGCCGCGAATGGTGTACCCGAACTTGTTGTCGCCCTTGGCGGTGAGCTTCTTCGCCGCCTCGTAGAACTTGCTCCAGTTGGTGGGGGCGTCGAGGCCAGCCGACTTGAACAGATCGGTGCGGTAGTACAGCACACCGTTGCTCGCGGACGTCGGCACCGTGAAGAGCCGGTTGCCGCCGCCCGCCGCCCGGACGCTGTCGACCATGCCCGGGTTCAGCTCGCCCTCCAGGGAGCTCCCGCTCAGCCGGTCGTCCAGCGGCTCGAGGGCGTTCTGCGCGGAGATCCCCGCGAGCATCGCCGCACCGACGCCGCCGACGTCGGGAAGGCCGCCGCCCTGGATGGCGGTGTCGTACTTGGACTGGACGCTCTCGGCGGGGATCGGCACGTACTTGACGTGGATGTCCGGGTTCTGCGCCTCGAAGTCCTTGATGATCTCCTTCCAGACGTCGGTGCGGACACCGCCGTTGTTGTCCCAGAAGGTGATCTCGCCCTTCCCGGAACCCTCCTTGCCCTTGTCCCCGCCGGACCCGCTGCCGTCGTCGCCACAGGCGGTGGCGGTCAGCGCGAACGCGGCGGTGAGGGCGACGGCGGCCACCGCGCGACGGCTTCTGTCTCTGTCTCTGCCTCTACGGATGGTGATGTTCATGGTCGGCTCTCTTCTTCAGATGTGCGGGTCGGATGGTGCGAGGTGCTGTGGGGTCAGGAGGCGATCGCCGGCTGCGGTCCGGAGAACTTCTTCACCAGGCGCGGGACGGCCGCCGCCGGGTCGAGGTCGTAGGCGTAGAAGGCGCGCGGGTCGAAGGCCGTGCCCCACGCGTCGTGGCGTCCCGTCGTGTTCTTCACGATCGAGCCGCGCTGCACCAACTCGGCCGTCTCGTCGGCCTGGTAGGGGTGCTGTACGTCCTCGTAGAAGCTGTTCTCGATGACCATCTTCGTCTTGCCGCGCGCCCAGTTGCCGTACGTCCACACCGGGTCGCCGTCGGCGACCTGCGCCGACACGTAGTTGTTGTAGAGGTGCGCGTAGGCACAGTTGTCGGCGGACGGATTGCGCTGCTTGGTGCCGCTGAACCAGTTGTGGTCGATGGTCACCTGCGTCTTGACCTGGTCGGTCCAGCCGATGCCGAACGCCTTGTTGTGGTTCTCGAAGCGGTTGTACGAGACCGTGATGTACTCGCTGTCCTTGCGCAGGTCGATCAGGCCGTCGCCCATGCGCGTGAGCCGGTTGTGGTCGATCCAGACGTGGTCGACGGAGTCCAGCTGGATCGCGTCGAAGTCCTGCGTCTTGCCGTCCCAGTCGCCGTCCACGTACGAGTCGCGGATGGTCAGGTTGCGGATGATGACGTTGCTCGTGCCGGGGTTCAGGTGCAGCTCGCCGTGGACGATCTCGCCGGTTCCGCCGACGCCGACGATCGTCTTGTCCGAGGCGACCACGATGTCCGAGCCGAACGGCTCGACGGCCACCGTGCCCTTCACGCGGATGACGTAGGGCTCGGCGGCGCCCGCGTACTTGGCGAGCGAGGCCCGGTCGGTGACGGTGACGACCTTGCCGCCCGCGCCCCCGGTGGTGCCTCCGGCCAGCGAGGCGAAACCGTGCGGGGTGCCGGAGAGGCGGTCGTGGGCCGGGGCGGCCGAGGCCCGCGCCGGGTCGTGCACGGCCGTCAGGCCGAGGACGACGGCCAGCGCGGCCACCGCCGCGAGGGCACGTGACCTCAGGCGTCCGGTGCTGCTGCGCAGGTGCTGCTCCATTGCGGCTCCCAACAGGCGTACGGGCAGGATCAGTCAGGCAGAGACAGGCTCAGACAGGCAGAGTCAGGCAGTGGTGATCCGGAAGTGCGTGAACAGGGCCGTCCCGGCCGCGTTCCGCCCTGCCGGTGCCGTGGCGAACAGGCCGAGCAGCGCGCCCACCCACCGCCACGGCGTCGCGGTGAAGACCTGCCCCGATGGCCAAAAGCCGTCGCCGGTGTCCGCGGAGAAGCGGCAGCGTGCGCCGTCCGTGATGTCGATCCGCAGCCGCGCGGTGCCGTCGGGCGCGGGGCGAGGATGCTCCGCGTCGCGTTCCCGTTCGGCGACGGACTCGGCGAACCGGTGGACGAGGCGGACCGCTCCGTCGCCGTCGCGTTCGAGGCCGATCCAGTTGAAGGCGTCGCCGAGCACGGCGAGTCCGGCCCTGGCGTCGGCCGCGGTGCCGTCGAGGCGCAGGCCGACCTCGACGGTGCACGGCGTGAGCGGAAGACGCTGGGTCAGGACGTGCGGCAGGCGGCGCAGGTCGTGGGCGTCCGCGGACCGGACGCAGGAGAGGCGCAGGCCGTCCGCCGCGTGCGAAGTCGCCCAGCCGTCACCAGGGTTGGCGGACCACTGCCACTGGCGGCCGTGGCGTCCGCCGGGGAAGTCGTCGTCGGTGGCGGGCGCCGACACGGGCTGCGGCGGCAGGTCGGGCTTCTTGTGTACGTCGACGGGGGTGCCGCCGTGCCCGATCACCGGCCAGCCGTCCGTGTCCCGGTGCAGCGGCTGGAGGTGGACGACACGGCCGTAGGCGCCGCGCTGCTGGAAGTGCAGGAACCAGTCCTCGCCGGACGGGGTGCGCACCCAGCCGCCCTGGTGGGGGCCGTTGACGTCGGTGTCGCCCTGCTCCAGGACGATCCGCTCCTCGTAGGGACCGTGGAAGGTCCGTGAGCGGAAGGCGCCCTGCCAGCCGGTCTCCACCCCGCCGGCCGGGGCGAGGATCCAGAACCAGCCGTCGTGACGGTAGAGCTTGGGCCCCTCCAGCGTGAACCAGCCGGGGAGCCGGTCGCCGTCGACCAGCACCTGCCCCTCGTCGAGGAGTTCACGGCCGTCGGGGCTCATGCGATGACCGGTGAGCCGGTTCTTGACGCCGGAGCGCGACTTGGCCCACGCGTGCACGAGATACGCGTCGCCGCGTTCCTCGTCCCACAGCGGGCAGGCGTCGATGAGCCCCTTGCCCGCCTTGACGAGGTGCGGCGCGCTCCAAGGCCCTCGAATATCCGGGGAGTTGACCTGGAACACGCCGTGGTCGGGGTCGCCCCAGAAGATCCAGAACCGCCCCTCGTGGTGCCGGATCGAGGGCGCCCACACCCCGCAGTCGTGCCGTGGCGCGGCGAACGACTCGGCGGGTTCCAGGCGCTCCAGGGCGTGCCCGATCAGGGTCCAGTTCACCAGGTCGCGGGAGTGGAGCAGCGGCAGTCCCGGGGCGCGCCCGAAGCTGGACGCGGTGAGGTAGAAGTCGTCGCCGACGCGGACGACGTCGGGGTCGGACCAGTCGGCGGCGAGGACGGGGTTGCGGTAGGTCCCGTCGCCCAGGTCGCCAAGTCTGTGCGCGGAGCTCGTGCGGGTCGCGTTCACGCGGTCACCGCCTTGCGGACGAGTCCGGCGGCCTCGGTCCGGCTCGGGCGGCCGTCGGCGACGACGGTGATGACACGGCGTACGACGGTCTCCCCGGGGCCGATCGGCAGGCGCCGCGCATGCGCGAGCGAGGAGCCGACACCCGGATACTCCGCGGTCCGCACGAACCACGGGTCGCGCCGTGTCCCGGGCGTCGCCCCGGCGAAGACGAGGGTCCAGCCCTGGCCCGCGAGGGCGAGCCAGTCGGCCGTGGCGCCATGCGCGGCGGCCTCGCCGTCGGTGTCCGCGGTGAACACCTGGGGGGCCTTCGTCTCCTTGGGGGCACGCCAGAAGAAGCCTCCGTAGGCGGCGCCGGGGCGGCCGTTGGTGGCGGGGCTGCCGATCGAGATCTCCGCGTCGGCGGGGTTGGTGAGGGAGAACGTGAAGTCGAGGGCCCAGGCGGACGTGGTGAGGGGCGTGACGGCGACGGTCCGCCGCTCGCGAAGCAGCTCGCACTCCCCGTCGAGCCAGCCGATCTCCTCGACGAATCCGTCGGGGTCGCGCAGCTTGAACTCCAGGTGGCGCTGTTCACCGTGGTTGTCGAGCTCGGTCGGCCCCTGGTCGCGTACGTAGGTGCGCCCGCCCCAGAAGTTGCGGCCCGCCGCGTCGGGCACGGCGACACCCACGCCGAGGTGGTGCGGGTGGTCGGCCGGGCCGGACTCGGTGACGGGGAGGCCGCCGAAGGTGCGCACGGGGTGGAGGTAGGGGCGGGGCGCGAGCCGTGGATCGACCGAGGGGTGGATGACGTAGCGGCCTACGGGGCGGCCCGAGCAGCGCAGCATGAGCGCGGAGTCGGTCGCGGTTCTGTTCATGGCGTTCTCACCTCTGTGGGGTCTCGGCGGTGGGGGTGCGAGAGGTGGAGGGCCCGGCGGTGGGGGCGGCCCGGGTGTCAGGGGCCTGCCGGGCGGCGGGCCGGGACGCGGGCGACTGCTCCGGCAGCGCCCAGAACGTGCCGAGCTCCGCATAGCCGCACAGCGTGTCGGCGCTCGCCGCGACGAGCCCGTCGATGCCGTGCACGACCCGGCGCCGTACGCCTTCGTGCTCACCGGGCACACTGCGCCAGGCCTCGACCGGCAGCGGGTGCGGATCGGGCGCCAGGCGGACCGACTCGACGACCTTCATGAAGGCACCCGTCGACGACGGTGGCACCAGCAGCTCCGCACGGCCCGCGAGATGCTCGACGAGGTTCTCGAGGAGATCCGTCCGCCCGTGCAGGACCTCATCGGGCCCGTGCCCGGCGCGCTGCACGAGCACCCGGTCCTGCTTGTACCAGAACGTGATGCGGCCCTTGGTGCCGTGGACGATGACGTACGGCTCGTCGGGACGCTCGGCGCAGAGGGTCGCGGCGACCCCGATACGGCCGCCGCGCGCCGTCGTGATTCCCACGAAGGAGGTGTCGTCGGACTCGATGGCGTTGGCGCGGAACAGCTCCGTGTCCACCCGCGTGACGTCCTCGGCCCCCACGGACCCGTCGACCGCCAGGGCGGTGGCGACGGCGTGGGCGAGGGGGTTGGTGAGAACCCCGTCCACGACGTCCACGCCGCCCAGGCGGCGCCGCCCCGCCCAGGGCGCACGCCGGTAGTAGGCCTCGTCACGCGCCCAGGCCCCGGCCGCGCCGACGCCCACCGGCTCACCGATCACCCCGTCGGCGACGAGGGCGCGGATGGCGGGCACGGCGTGCGAGCCGAGCGACTGGAAACCGACCTGGCAGGCCACGCCCGCCGCGGCCACCGCGTCGGTGATCCGCCGGAAGTCGGCGTACGAAGGGGCGGGCGGCTTCTCCAGGAGCAGGTGCACGCCCCGCGCGGCGGCGGCGACGGCCAGGTCGGCGTGGGTGGGGATGGGTGTGCAGATGACGGCGACGGCGGCCGAGGTGGCATCGAGCAGAGCGGCGAAGTCCGGGGACTGGGCGGGCTCACCCAGCACCCCGTCGAGCTCGGCGCCGGTCAGCGGGTCGAGCTCACAGATCCCCACGAGCCGTACGAGACCGTCCTGTTGGAGCCGGCGGATGTTCTCCAGGTGCCATCTGCCGTGCCCGCGCGCACCGGCGAGGACGAGCGGCAGCGGGGTGCGGGGCGCCGCGGGCCCCGGGCCGCGGTTCATCGGATCCTCCTGCTGAAGGGCGCGGTGCTCATCCCTTCACCGCCCCGGCGCTGAACCCCGTGACCAGCCACTTCTGGATGAAGGCGAAGACGATCACCACGGGCAGGGCGGCGATGACGCCACCCGCCGCGAGCGCCCCGAGGTCGACGCTGTCGGCGCCCATCAGGGTGGCGAGGCCGACCGGGATCGTCTGCTTGTCCTGGTTGGAGAGGAACATCAGAGCGAAGAGGAAGTGGTTCCAGCTGTGCACGAAGGCGAAGGAGCCGACCGCGATCAGACCCGGCCGCAGGAGAGGCAGGACGACGGCGCAGAAGGCGCGGAAGCGTCCGCAGCCGTCGACCCAGGCGGCCTCCTCCAGGGAGTACGGCACGTTCTTGATGAACCCGCTGATCAGGATCATCGAGAGCGGCAGCTGGAAGACGGCCTCGGCGATGATGACGCTGCCGAGCGAGTTGATCATCTGGAGGTTGGCGAAGATCTGGAAGAGCGGCACCAGCATCAGTGCGCCGGGGATGAACTGCGAGCACAGCAGCGCCAGCATGAAGCCGCGCTTGATCTTGAAGTCGAAGCGGGCGAGTGCGTAGCCGCCGGCGAGGGCGACGAGCGTCGTCATCAGCATCGACAGGAGGCCGACGATGAGGCTGTTCTGGAAGAAGAGCGCGAAGCTCCGCTCCGTCCACACCTTGTCGAAGTGCTCGAACGTGATCGGCCAGGGAAGCAGCGAGGTCGAGCCCGCGGGGCGGATCGCGAAGAGCAGCATCCAGTAGAAGGGGATGAGGGTGAAGAGGAGGTAGATGCCGAGCGGGAGGTAGATCTGCCAGCGGGGGGCCTCGTCCCAGGGGCGCCGCTTGCGGGTGGGCGGGCCGCCGTCGTGCGGTCTGGCGGGTGCGGCGGGACCCGCCATGTCGGCTTCCCTGTTCAGGTGCTGCGTGGTGCTCACTTGTCCTGACCTCCGAACTTGCTCAGCCGCAGATAGACCATCGAGCAGAAGAGGAGGATCACGAACGCGATGGATGTCAGCGCGGAGGCGTAGCCGAAGTCGTGCGAGTCGACGGCGATGGACGCGATGCGCAGTGGCAGGGTCGTCGTCTCGCCCGCGGGTCCGCCGCCGGTGAGGGTGTAGAGCAGGTCGACGTTGTTGAACTCCCAGACCGCGCGGAGCAGCGTGGAGAGGATGATCGCGTCCTTCAGGTGCGGCAGCGTGATGTGGAAGAACTGCCGGAAGCGGCTCGCGCCGTCCACCTCGGCGGCCTCGTACAGATCCTTCGAGACGGACTGCAGGTCGGCGAGGATGAGGATCGCGAAGAAGGGGACACCGCGCCAGAGTTCGGCGACGACGACGGCCGGGAAGACGGTGCTGGTGTCCGAGAGCCAGGACGTTCCGTACGAGCCGATCCCCATGTCCGAGAGGTAACGGGTGATGCCTGTCTGCGAGTTGAAGATGAGCAGCCAGATCGTCGAGGTGAGCACGCCGGAGACGGCCCACGGCGAGAAGACCATGGCGCGGGCCATCGCACGGCCGATGAAGGTCTGGTTGACGATCAGGGCGAGCCCCAGGCCCAGGAGCAGTTGCAGGACGACCTCGACGACCACCCACTGGAGGCTGAAGCCCAGCGTCTGCCAGAACTGCGGGTCCTTGGTGAACGCGGTGACGAAGTTGTCGAATCCCGCGAAGCCGTTGCGCCAGGGCTTGGTGGGGTTGTAGTTGCGCAGGCTGTAGTAGAAGACGCTGATGACCGGGTAGGCGATGAAGCCCACCATCAGGAGTCCGGCCGGCGCGATCAGCAGATACGGGAGGCGGCGCGGGGTCGCTCCCGTTCGGCGCCGGTGCGCACCCGGCGTGCGGCGCCGGGGCGGTGGCTGCGGTGGCGCTTTCGCCACAGCTGAGGCCATGTCTGCTTCTCCGTTCTCATGGGCGGCACACAGTCGGCGAGATGAAGCGCTTCGCAGACGTTGTTCGAAATCTCGTACAAAAGGAAGACGAGTCAAGGGAGAGCGGCCGACAGGGCTCAGCCCACGTACGGGTCGGGAACCTCGCCCTCGCGGGCCAGGAACGCGAAGTCGCAGCCGGTGTCGGCCTGGGTGATCTGCTCGCTGTAGAGCGCGCCGTAGCCACGTCCGTAGCGTGCGGGCGGCGGCGTCCACGCGGCCCGGCGCCGCTCCAACTCCTCATCGGACACGTCGAGATGGAGTGAGCGCGCCTCGACGTCCAGGGTGATCGGGTCTCCCGTACGGACGAGGGCGAGCGGCCCGCCGACATGCGACTCGGGAGCCACGTGCAGCACACACGCGCCGTACGACGTGCCGCTCATCCGCGCGTCGGAGATCCGCACCATGTCGCGCACCCCCTGCTTGAGCAGATGATCGGGGATCGGGAGCATCCCGTACTCGGGCATGCCCGGGCCGCCCTTGGGGCCGGAGCCGCGCAGGACGAGGACGTGGTCGGCGGTGATGCCGAGCTCCGGGTCGTTGATGGTGCGCTGCATCTGGCGGTAGTCGTCGAAGACGACCGCGGGGCCGGTGTGCCGCAGCAGGCGCGGCTCGGCGGCGATGTGCTTGATGACGGCGCCGTCCGGACAGAGGTTCCCGCGCAGCACCGCCACGCCGCCCTCGTCGGCGAGGGGCTTCTCGCGGGGGCGGATGACCTCGGGATTGTGCACGACGGCGCCCGCGAGCTGCTCGCGCAGGGTGCCGTGGGCGACGGTCGGGCGGTCCAGATGAAGCACGTCGGTCAACTGGGCCAGGAAGGCCGGGAGTCCGCCCGCGAAGTGGAAGTCCTCCATGAGGTACTGCCCGCCGGGGCGCAGGTTGGCGAGGACCGGCACGGTCCGCGCGATCCGGTCGAAGTCGTCCAGCGTGAGGCGTACGCCGCTGCGGCCCGCCATCGCGATCAGATGGATCACGGCGTTGGTGGAGCCGCCGAGGGCCAGGACGGTGGCGACCGCGTCCTCGTACGCCTCCGCGGTCAGGAAACCCGACAACTTCAGGTCCCGGCGCACGAGTTCGACGATCCGCATCCCGGACGCCGCCGCCATCCTGTCGTGCCCGGAGTCCACCGCGGGAATCGAGGAGGCACCGGGCAGCGTCACGCCGAGCGCCTCGGCCGCCGCGGTCAGCGTCGACGCCGTACCCATGGTCATGCAGTGGCCGGGGGAGCGGGCGAGGCCGTTCTCCAGCTCGGCCAGTTCGCAGTCGCCGATGAGACCGGCGCGCTTGTCGTCCCAGTACTTCCACATGTCGGTGCCGGAACCGAGCACCTCGTTGCGCCAGTGCCCCGGGAGCATGGGCCCGGCCGGCACGAACACGGTCGGCAGGTCGACGCTCGCGGCGCCCATGAGCAGGGCGGGCGTCGTCTTGTCGCAGCCGCCGAGCAGCACGGCCCCGTCCACCGGATAGGACCTGAGCAGCTCCTCGGTCTCCATGGCGAGGAGGTTCCGGTAGAGCATCGGGGTCGGCTTCTGGAAGGTCTCCGAGAGGGTGGAGACGGGGAATTCGAGGGGGAAGCCGCCCGCCTGCCACACCCCGCGCTTGACCGCCTGGGCGCGGTCGCGCAGATGGACGTGGCACGGGTTGATGTCGGACCAGGTGTTGAGGACGGCGATGACGGGCTTGCCCAGGTGCTCCTCGGGCAGGTAGCCGAGCTGGCGGGTGCGCGCCCGGTGGCTGAAGGAGCGGAGGCCGTCCGTGCCGTACCACTGGTGGCTGCGCAGTTCGTCGGGCCTCATATCGCCCACGCCTTCACGAGCGCCGCTATCTCCTCGCGCCGCTCGTCGGGCAGGACCCGGCTCGGCGGGCGCACCTCGCGGCGGCACAGGCCGAGCGCGGCGAGGGCCTCCTTGACGACGGTGACGTTGTCCGCGGACTGGTCGGCGGCGCGCAGCTCCTCGAAGCGGCGGATCCGCTCCCAGACGTCCATGGCCGCCGGATAGTCGCCCGCCCGCAGGGCCTCCAGCATGCGGAGCGACACCTCGGGCGCGACATTGACCAGGCCCGACGTGAAACCGGTGGCGCCCACGGCCCAGTACGCGGGGGCGTACAGCTCGGCGAGCCCCGCCACCCACACGAAGCGTTCGAGCCCCGCGTCCCGCGCGAACGCGGCGAAGGTGGCGGCGTCCGGCGTCGCGTACTTCGCGCCGATCACGTTCGGGCACGACTCGCCCAGGTCCGCGAGGCACTGACCGGTGAGGCGCGGATTGCGGATGTAAGGCACGACACCGAGCTCGGGCACGGCATCGGCGACGGCACGGTGGTAGTCGACCCAGCCGTCCTGGGACACGTAGGGATGCACCGGCTGATGCACCATCACCATGTGTGCACCGGCGTCCCGCGCGTGCCGGGCGGCGGCGATCGCGGTCGGCAGGTCGTGCCCGACACCGACGAGCACGGTGGCGCCGTTCCCGCTCGCCTCCTCCATGGTCAACTCGGTGACCAGGCGCCGCTCGTCGGGGCTCAGGGCGTAGAACTCGCCGGTGTTGCCGTTCGGCGTGAGGGTGCGCACACCGCCGTCGACGAGGCGCCGTACCAGGGCGCGGTAGGTGTCCCGCTCCACGGAGCCGTCTTCGGCGAACGGGGTCACCGGGATCGCGACGACGTCGGCGAGGGCCGAACGCAGCTCGGCGAAACTGGAGTGGTGTCCGGGTCCGGTCATGAAAGCTCCCCCTCCGGGAACGCCCGCCGTACGAACGAGGCGATGTGGTCATGGAGTCCGCGGGCAGCCGCGTCGGCTTCCCCCGCGAGCGCGAGCCGCAGGATCTCCCGGTGCTCGGCCGCCTCCCGCTCCCAGGAGGGCAGGGTCGCCCAGGCGACGGCGGAGACCAGGGCCGCCTGGTCGCGCACGTCGTCGAGCATGCGGGAGAGCAGTGGATTGCCGCACGGAACGTAGAGCGCGCGGTGGAACTCCCGGTTGGCCAGCGAGCGTTCGGCCGCGTCCGCCGCGGTGTCGGCCCGCTCCAGGGCGTCGCGCGCCTCCTCCAGGAGGGCGCCGGACCGGACGGTGCGCCGCAGCGCCTCCGGTTCCAGCAGGAGGCGTACGTCGTAGACCTCCTGCGCCATGGCCGCGTCCACCGTGCGCACGGTGGCGCCCTTGTACTGGCTCATGACGACGAGCCCGGTCCCGGCGAGTGTCTTCAGCGCTTCCCGTACGGGCGTCTTGGAGACCGCGAACTGGGCGGCGAGTTCGGTCTCGACGAGTGGCTGACCTGGGGCCAGCTGCCCGGTGAGGATGCGGTGCTTGACCGCCTCGAGCACGTACTGCGTGCGCGAGGGGATGGGGTGGGGCGCAAAGTTCATCGATGCTCTCAGTCGTCGTGCAGCCGTCGTGCGATCTCCGTGCAGCCGTCCTGCAGCCATCGCGTATCGCGTCTCATATATGACGTACGAAGTACGACGCGATGAAAGTAGGACGCCGGCAGGCCCACGTCAATGTTTCGCGCAGGAAAACCCGTTCGAGATCTCGGAGTTGGGCCGGTGGGCTCGAAGCGCTTCGACCGTTCTTGTCCGAACCGTTGACGTACACACTCCGGCTCCCTACTTTGTCCCGGCAAGCGCTTACCTAAAACGATTCAATCGCGTACTGGCGTACTGACGGAGGACGAACTGTGCCGATGAATGGGGAAGTTGACAGGCGCGGCCTGTTGAAACTGGCAGGCGGCTCGTTGGCGGTCCTCGGGCTGACCGCGGCGGGCTGCGGCGGAAGCGGGTCGGGCGACGGGACCGTCACCATCCGGTACGCGTGGTGGGGCTCCGACGACCGTGCCAAGCGGATCAACCGGACCATCGAGCTCTTCGAGAAGAAGTACCCGAAGATCAAGGTGAAGACGGACTTCCAGCCCTACCTGGACTTCTGGAAGAAGTTCAACACCCAGGCCTCCGGGGGCAATCCGCCGGACGTCTTCCAGAACGCGATCGGGTTCCTGCGCAAGTACGACGAGCGCAACGTCCTTCTCGACCTGAACGCGCAGGCCAAGGCGGGAAACCTGCGCCTCGACGGCTTCCGCGCGGGTCTGGAGAAGTTCGGCGAGGTCGACGGCAAGCTGCTCGGCGTCCCGGTCGGCAGCAACTCCATGGCTCTGGTGATCGACAAGCCGGTCTACGAGAAGGCCGGAGTCACCCCGAAGATGGGCTGGACCTGGGACGACTTCCACACCGCGATGGAGAAGATCCGGAGGCAGGGCAGGTCGGGGGACAGCGGACTCTACGGCGTCATGTACCTCTACGACCCCTACCTGCGCCAGCAGGGCAAGGCCTTCTTCACCGAGAACGGCCTCGGCTTCGACGAGGCCGACCTCAAGGAGTGGTGGACCAAGGGATATGCCGGGGTGAAGTCGGGGATCTACTCCGACCCGAAGAAGGTCGCCCAGATCAAGCCCAAGTCCGCCGTGGCCGCCGAGATCGCGGCCTCCGAGTTCACCTGGGACAACTTCACCGTCCGCTACACCGCCGAGGGCAAGAGCAAGTACGGCCTCGCGCCGCTCCCCACCACCGACGGCAAGAAGACCGGGCAGTACCTCGGCTCGCTGATGCTCAGCGGCTCCAAGCGCACCCAGCACCCCAAGGAAGTCGCGCAGTTCATCGACTTCATGGTGCACGACCCCGAGGTCGCCAAGATCATGGGCTACGACCGCGGGGTGCCCACCACGACCGCGCAGTACGAGGCGTACAAGCCCGACGAGGAGAAGGACGAGGTGATCGCCGAGGTGAACAAGGAGATCGCCGCGTACGAGGAGCAGCTGGTCGACGCCGGTGTCCTGGAGGCCATCACGCCGCATCCGGCGGGCGCGGACGTCTGCGAGGCGGCGTTCCTGCGGATCGCCGAGGAACTGGCCCTGGGGGAGCGGTCGGTGGACGAAGCGGTGAAGCAGTTCTTCACCGAGTGCAAGACCGCGCTCGGTTCCTGATGGGCGGCACGACGGCCTCCCTGCGGACCCCCGTGGCGCCGACCGCGCCCGAGAGGTCGAAGCCGCCGCGCGGTGGCCGCCTCCCCGCGGCCGCGCGGCGGCGACGGCGGGGCGAGAACATCGCCGGGTTCCTCTTCATGTCGCCGTGGCTCGCGGGTTTCCTGCTCCTTACGGCCGGGCCCATGGTCGCATCGCTCTACTTCGCCTTCACCGACTACAACCTGTTCGACGCCCCCAAGTGGATCGGCCTCGACAACTTCACCGAGATGTTCGCCGACCCGCGCTGGCGCAAGTCGGTGGAGGTGACGCTCTGGTACGTCGTCGTCGGCACCCCGCTCAAGCTGGCCGCGGCGCTCGGCGTCGCGCTGCTGCTGAGCCAGAAGCGGCGCGGACAGGCCTTCTACCGGGCCGCTTTCTACGCGCCGTCCCTGATCGGCGCCAGTGTCTCGATCGCCGTCGTCTGGAAGGCCATCTTCTCGGACGACGCCATCGTCGACCGTACGCAGCGGGCGGTCTTCGGCATGGACGTGGGCGGCTGGACCGGCGACCCGCAGTGGATCATCTACAGCCTGATCGCGCTCACCGTCTGGCAGTTCGGCGCGCCGATGGTCATCTTCCTGGCCGGCCTGAAGCAAGTGCCGCGCGAGCTGTACGAGGCGGCGGAGGTGGACGGCGCGGGCACCTGGCGGCGGTTCTGGAGCATCACGCTGCCGATGATCTCCCCGGTGCTCTTCTTCAACGTCCTCCTGGAGACCATCCACTCCTTCCAGATCTTCGCGTCCGCGTACATCGTCGGCGGCGGCGCGGGCGGCAACGCCTGTGGTCCGGCGGACGGTTCGCTCGTCTACACCTGCTATCTCTACGTCCAGGGCTTCGAGAACAGCCGGATGGGCCTGGCCTCCGCCATGGCCTGGATGCTGCTGCTCGCGGTGGCGCTCGTGACGGCGGTCCTGTTCTGGTCCCAGAAGCGCTGGGTGCACTACGAGGAGGCATCCCGTTGAACAGCGCGGCACGCGGTCCCTTCGCCCATCGAGCCTCCCGTCGTCGGGGGGCGGGTTCGCTGGCCTGGCACATCGGGTCCCTCGCGGTCCTCGCCGTGGTCCTCTACCCCGTGATCTGGGCGATCGGCGGCTCGCTCAAGCCGAACGAGGAGATCGTCGGAAGCCTCGACCTCTTCCCGACGGACCCCATCGTCGCCAACTACGCCGGACTCGCCGACGGCATCGCCGACATCTCCATCTCCACCTTCTTCTCCAACTCCCTCTTCCTGGCGCTCGGTTCGGTGGTGGGAGTGCTCTTCTCCTGCTCGCTCGCGGGCTACGCCTTCGCGCGGATCAAGTTCGCGGGACGCAATCTGCTCTTCGCGCTGATGATCGGCACCCTGCTGCTTCCGTACCACGTGCTCCTGATCCCGCAGTACGTGCTGTTCCAGAAGATGGGCCTGATCAACACCTATACGCCGCTGCTGCTCGGCAAGTACCTGGCGGTGGACGCCTTCTTCGTCTTCCTGATGGTGCAGTTCATGCGGAACCTGCCCAAGGAGCTGGACGAGGCGGCGCGGCTCGACGGCTGCGGGCATCTGCGGATCTACTGGTCGATCGTCCTTCCACTGTGCAGGCCGGCATTGATCACCAGCGCGATCTTCACCTTCATCAACTCCTGGAACGACTTCATGGGGCCGCTGATCTATCTCAACGACCCCTCGAAGTACACCGTCTCCCTCGGCCTCAAGATGTTCGTCGACCAGGAGGGCCTGGCCAACTACGGCGGCATGATCGCCATGTCCCTCGTCGCGCTGCTGCCCGTCCTGGCGTTCTTCCTGGCCTTCCAGCGGTACCTGATCGACGGTATGGCCACGTCGGGTCTGAAGGGCTGAGGCCGCGTGAGTGACCGCGTGCGCCGGAAGTCAGTCTTCATGGACCGCTTCGGCGCCTTCGCCGAGTGCCTGCTGACCGGGGTGTGGATCGCGCTCGCCGCCCTGCCCCTGATCACGCTGCCCGCCGCCTTCGCGGCCGGTTCCCGCCACCTGAACCGTCACCTGGCCCACGAGACCTCCGGGTGGCGGGAGTTCACCGCCGATCTGCGCGCGGCGGTGCGGCGCGGCTGGCTGGTGGGCCTCGCGGGATGGGCGGCGCTCGCCCTGCTCCTGGCCGACATCGCGTTCGTACGGGCGGGCCTTCCCGGCGGTACGTTCGTCGGCGCGGTCGGAGTCATCGCCCTGTTCGTCCTGGTCGTCGCCGGTCTCCGGGCGGCCGCCACCTGGGGCCCCGGGGAGTCGTGGCGCGTGCTCCTGACCGGGGCGGTGCGCCGCACGCTGCGCGATCCCGCCGGTTCACTGGTGATCGTCTGCGGTTTCGCGGTGGTCGCCGCCTCCGCCTGGTTCGCCCTGCCGCTGGCGGCGCCCGCACTGGGGATGGTCGCGGCGGCGGCGCTGGCCGTCGAACGGCGCGGCGCGGCGGACTGACACCCGAGTTACAGGGCCGGTCCTGCACCGACTCACCTGCACATCTGCGTCTGTCATGCCCACGCAAAGAAAGAGGATCACCATGTCTCCGATCCCCCGCAGGTCCCTGCTCAAGGCCGCCGCAGCAGCAGGCGCCGCCGCGCAGTTCAGCTGGGCCCTCGGCCGAGGCGACGCCGAAGCGGCCCCCCGCCCGGCGGCGGACGAGGGCCCCGTCACCATCGGCTGGCTGGAGAAGGGCGGGCTCGGTGCCGCGCCGGGCTCCACCTTCGGCGTCCCGTGGCCCAAGGGCGCCCACCCCGCCGGGCAGAAGTTCGCCCTCGCCACCGCGGACGGCAAGGACATCCCGGTACAGACCTGGGCCACCGCCCACTGGCCCGACGGCTCCGTGAAGTGGACGGCGCACGCGGTCGGGCCACAGGCCGCGGGCACCGACACGTTCCGCCTCAGCGCCAAAAGCCCCGCAGACCCCGGCAAGGGCAGGAAGGTCGGCGTCACCGAGACCCGCCGGACGATCACCGTCGACACCGGCGTCGTCAAGGCCGTCATCGCCAAGGACGGCGAGAAGTTCGTCGAGTCCGTCACCCGCGGAGGCGTGAGGATCGCCACCGACGGCCGGCTCGTGCTCCTGCGCCAGGGCGACCTCGACGACGGCGACCACGGCAACGCCAAGTGGGACCGGTTCGACGGCGAGATCAGCGGCGCGAAGGTCGAGCAGGACGGCCCGGTGCGCGCCGTGGTCCGCATCGACGGCAAGCACCGCAAGGGCAGCCGCAGCTGGCTGCCCTTCAGCGTGCGTCTCTACTTCTACGCGGGGGCCGAATCCTTCCGGATGGTGCACACCATCACGTACGACGGCGACGCGGAGAAGGACTTCATCCGCGGCCTTGGCGTCCGCTTCAGCGTGCCGATGCGCGACGCGGCGTTCGACCGGCACATCCGTATCGCGGGCGAGGGTGAAGGGTTCCTGACCGAGGCGGTCAAGGGCATCACCGGACTGCGCCGCGACCCCGGCGCCGCGATCCGGACCGCTCAGGTCAAGGGCGAGAAGCTGCCGGACCCGGCGACCTGGGACCAGCGGGTCACCACCCGCCTCCAGTACGTCCCCACCTGGGGCGACTACACCCTGTCCCAGCTCTCGGCGGACGGCTTCACCCTGCGCAAGCGCACCAAGCCGGGGCACACCTGGGTCACGGCGGGAGGCGGCGGCAGGGCGACCGGATTCGGGTACGTCGGCGGAGTCGGCGGGGGTTTCTCCTTCGGCCTCCGCGACTTCTGGGAGAAGCACCCCGCCCAGCTCGACATCCGGGGCGCCGCCGGTGACACGGCCGAGGTCACGCTCTGGCTCTGGTCGCCCGAGGCGCAGCCGATGGACCTGCGCACGTACCACGACGGCATGGACCAAGACACCTACCCCGAGCAGCTCGAAGGCCTCAACATCACCTACGAGGACTACGAACCAGGCTTTGGCACCCCGTACGGCATCGCCCGCACCAGCGAGCTGATGTTCTGGGCGAACGCCGCGACGCCCACCGCCGCCACCCTCGTCGACCAGGCCGCCGCCGTCCGCACCCCGCCCCAACTGGCGGCGGCCCCCGAGCATGTGACGAAGGCGGGCGTCTTCGGCGGTCTCTTCTCGCCCGTCGACCGCTCGACCCCCGCGAAGGCGACGATCGAGGACCACCTCGACTTCCTCTTCACCTACTACAAGGACCAGGCCGAACAGCGCCGCTGGTACGGCTTCTGGGACTACGGCGACATCATGCACACCTACGACGAGGACCGTCACCAGTGGCGGTACGACGTCGGCGGATACGCCTGGGACAACTCCGAGCTCTCACCCGACCTGTGGCTCTGGTACGCCTATCTGCGCTCGGGCCGCGCCGACATCTTCCGCTTCGCCGAGGCCATGACCCGGCACACCGGCGAGGTGGACTCCTACCACCTCGGTAAGTGGGCGGGTCTAGGTACCCGGCACGGCGTCCAGCACTTCGCGGACAGTGCGAAACAGCAGCGGATCTCGACGGCCGTCTACCGCCGCCCCTACTACTTCCTCACCGCTGACGAACGCGTCGGCGACCTGATGCACGCCCTGGTCGACTCCGACGAGACGTTCCTCGTGCTCGACCCGCAGCGCAAGATCCGCACCGAGCCCTACGAACCCGACCGCAACGCCCTGTCCATCGGCTTCGGCACCGACTGGAGCGGCCTCGCGGCGGCCTGGCTCACCGAGTGGGAACGCGGCGGCCCCAAGGCGGCGAAGGCCGAGGCCCGCCTGCGCTCCACCATGGAGACCATCGGCGCCCAGCCCAACGGCTTCGTTCAGGGCAGCGGACTCTACGACCTGGACACCGGGAAGTTCGCGGTGGCCGCCGAGCCCGTGGTGAGTGTCTCCCACCTCTCCGCCATGTTCGGCCTGGTCGAGATGTGCGCCGAGCTGATCGGCCTCGTCGACGAGCCGAAGTTCAAGGAGGCGTGGCTGGACTACTGCCGCTACTTCAACGCGACCAAGGCCGAGCAGAAGGAGCGCTACGGCAAGGACTTCGGCAGCCTGCTGCTCTTCCAGGGGCACTCCCGCCAGGACGCGTACGCCGCTTCTCAGCTGAAGGACGAGAAGCTCGCGGCACGCGCCTGGCGGAAGTTCCACGAGAGCGACGGCTACACCAAGTCCATGAGCTGGGCCAAGACCGACCTGGAGGGCCCTGCTGTCCTGGAGCCCGGCTACGAGAACCTGCGGATCAACACGAACGAGACCGCGCTCTTCGGGCTCGCCGCCATCCAGAACCTTGCCCTGGTCGGCGACGAGCTTCCCGGTTAACCGCCGGACACCGTGAGGGAGTTGGTGGTGAAGTCGAGACCCCCGGCCGAGCCGCTGATCTCGTAGCCGAACTGCACGTCCCCGATGGTCTCGTTGCCCATCCAGCCCTTGGTGTTCTTGATCCACTTGAGGATCGGCAGGATGTCGACCGTCCCGGACGAGGAGTCGGAGGTGCGCAGGAAGGAGAAGACCTCGTTGGCGCCGTTGGTGCCCTTGTAGACCGTCCAGGTGTGGCCGCCGAGGGTGGCGGTGCCCTGGGCGGTGCCGAGGGGGCCGACGTTCCCGTTGTAGTTGACCCAGAGCATGATCTCGTAGTCGTGGTCGGTGTCCCAGATGTCGTACGAGGAGTTGTAGTCGCCCGCCGACGGGACCTTGACGTCGTACGAGCTCTTCAGCGAGGACAGCGAGTCGACCGGCTTGCCGATGGCCTTCGTGGAGTTGGGGTAGGACTTGATTCCGCTGGTGTTCGGGTGGTCGGCGTGCACGCTCCACTTCGTGCCCGAGTCCGCCGATACGCACTGGCTGCCCGCGCCCGAGCCCCAGATGTTGTTGTAGAGGGTGTAGCCGTTCAGGCTGGTGTTGCCCCACTGGTCGCAGGAGCTCCAGACGGCGGCTTGGGCGGGGGCCGAGGCCATCCCGAGTACGGCGCCGGCCGCCAGCGTGGGGGCGAGCAGCAGCCGGGTCAGGGTGCGGCGGGGGTGTCGTGTCATGTGTCGTCTCCAGGGTGGGGCGAGGAGTGCCGCGGGCCCGGGGCGGGACCGCGGTCGTCGTCGGCGCGGCGCAGGACGGCCACACCGTGGCGGCCGAGGGTGATCGCGCCCTCGGCCTTCCTGCCGGTCAGCAGATCGAGGTGCCTGCCCGGCACGGAAACGGTCACCTGCTCGCGGCCGTCATGCAGGCCGTGGTGCAGGAGGAACAGAAGATCGCCGCGGCGTACGGCCTCCACTCCGCGGGGGAGGCCTGCGAGCGAAGGCCGTACGCCTGCTTCGGCGGCCACGCGCGCGAGCAGCTCGCGCAGGGCCCCGGGCTCGGGAAGCGTGGACAGATACCAGGCGCGGTCGCGGCGAAGGACCGCCGGAAGACCGTCGAGCTCGCCGCCCCGGTAGGCGGCGACCGTCTCGGCGCGGTCGTCGGCCTGTAGCTCCTCCGACCAGAGCGTGCCGGTGAATGCGCCGCAGTCCACGCTCTCCTCGGCCTCAAGGGGCCACCACTCGTGCACCGTGCGGATGCCGAACAGCGCGCGAAGCCGGGCGTCCATGCCGCCGGGCCGCACGCGGTCGTCGGCGTCGGCCACGCCGGTGAGGAAGCCGCAGACGAGGGTGCCCCCGTCGCGTACGTACGACAGGAGGTTGTCGATCGCGGTGTCGGTGAGGAGGTAGAGATGCGGGACGACGACCAGGCGGTACGGGGTCAGGTCGTGCTCGGGGTGGGCGAAGTCGACGGCGGTGTCCGCCTCCCACAGCGCGCGGTGCCAGGCGCGGAGAACCTCCGCGTGGTCGACCAGGGACGAGGGGCGGCCCTCCTGCTGGCTCGCCCACCAGGAGTCCCAGTCGTGCAGGACGGCCACGTCGGCCGTGACGCGCGTGCCCGCCACCTCGGGGCCGACCGCCGCGAACTCGGCGCCGAGCTCCTTGACCTCCTGGAAGGTGCGGCCGTGCTCGCCCGCGTGGCTGAGCATCCCGGAGTGGAACTTCTCCGCGCCCTGCCGGGACTGACGCCACTGGAAGTAGCAGACGGCGTCCGCGCCGCGGGCCACCGCCTGCCAGGACCAGAGGCGGTTCAGGCCGCGCGGCTTGGGGTGGTTCACACCGCGCCAGTTGACCGGACCCGCCGCCTGCTCCATCAGCGCCCACGGAGCGCCGCGTGCCTGAGAACGCGTCATGTCCTGGACCAGCGCGCCGAGTTGAGCACCGAGCGGGTCCCTGGGGTCGGGATAGATGTCGACGGATACGACGTCCTCCTGCGCGGCCCACTTCCACGCGTCCTGCCCCGACCACAGCGGCATGAAGTTGGTGGTCACCGGCAGGTGCGGCGTGTGCGCGGCGACGATGTCACGCTCGGCGCGGTAGCACTCGAGGAGGGAGTCGGACGTGAAGCGCTTGAAGTCCAGGACCTGGGCGGGATTCTTCATGTAGTGGGCGCGGCGTGGCGGCAGGATCTCCGCCCAGTTGTCGTAACCCTGCCCCCAGAAGGCGCTGCCCCAGGCCGAGTTGAGCGCGTCGACCGAGGTGTACTTCGTCCTGAGCCAGCGGCGGAACGCGACCGCCGCCTCGTCGCCCCAGTCGTAGGTGCAGTACTCGTTGTTGATGTGCCACATCGTGAGCGCGGGGTGGCGTGCGTACCGGGCCGCCAGGTCCTCGGTGACGGCGGCGGCGAACCTGCGGTAGACGGCGCTGGAGTGCGCGAAGTGCTGACGCGAGCCCCACCACTCCACCTGGCCGTTCTCGTCCCTGGGCAGCGTCTCGGGGTACAGGCGGCCGAGCCACGGCGGGGGAGCGGAGGTCGGTGTCGCCAGGACGACGCCGATGCCGTTCTCGTGCAGCAGATCCATGAGGCGGTCGAGCCAGCCGAACTCGCGGGCCCCGGGCCGGGGTTCGATCTTCGACCAGGAGAAGACACCGAGGGTGACGGAGGTGACCGAGGCCTCGCGCATCAGGCGTACGTCGTCGAGCCAGACCTCCTCGGGCCACTGCTCGGGGTTGTAGTCGCCGCCGAACAGGATCCGGCCGCGGGTCGTGTCGTCGAGGGATGGCATGGGTGGGGTCAGCCCTTCACTGCGCCGGTGAGCATGCCCTGCTTGAAATGCCGCTGCACGAACGGCGAGAGGACGGCGACCGGCAGGAGCGCCAGGACCATCACCGCCATCTGGATGGCGAGCGGTGACAGGTGCCCCGTGTTGATCGCCTGGGCAAGGCCCGTCGGCTTCTGCTGTTTGATCACCAGCTGCTGCATGACGTTCTGCAGCGGCATCATGTCCGGGTCGCTGAGGTAGATCGACGCGTTGAACCACGCGCTCCAGTAGCCGACCGCGTAGAAGAGGGTGATGACCGCGATCACCGCGCGGGAGAGGGGCATGACGATCCGCAACAGGATGCGCACGTCCCCGGCCCCGTCGATGCGGGCGCTCTCGATCAGCTCCTGCGCCGTGCCCATGAAGAACGCCCGCAGGACGAGGATGTTGAAGACGTTCAGGGCACTCGGCAGGATCAGCGACAGATAGGAGTCCGTGAGGCCCAGGCCCTGCACCACCAGATACGTGGGGATGAGCCCGGCGCCGAAGAACATCGTGGCGACGATCACCAGGAGGATCGGGCGGTGCAGGACCGACCCCGGGCGCGAGAGGCCGTACGCGCACAGGACGGACACCACCATGCTGAACAGCGTGCCGACGACCGTGACGAGCACGCTGACCAGCGCCGCCCGCGACACCTGGCCGCCCCCGAGCAGCTCCTGGTAGTGGACGAAGGTGACACCCCGGGGGATCACCACGAGACCTCCCGTCTCGGTGATCGTCCTGACCGAGGAGAGGCTGGTGACGACCACCACCCACACGGGGAAGAGGACCGCGAGGCAGACCAGGGTCAGCGTCACACCCTTGGTGGCGAGGCCGGCCCGCGTCGGGGGCTCCTCCCACACCGGGCGCAGACCGGACCTGCTGCCCGGCTTGATCCCGAAGTTCAGCACGCTCATCGCTTGTAGACCCCCTGCTCGCCCATGAGGTGGGCGGCCTTGTTGGCCCCGAGCACCATCAGGAGGCCGAAGACGCCCTTGACGATGCCGATGGCGGCGCCGTAACCGAAGTTGCCGTTGTCCAGGCCGGTGTTCCACACATAGGTGTCAAGGACCTCGGAGGCCGAGGGGCCCACGGCCGTGCGCTGGAGCAGAATCTGCTCGAAGCCGACCGTGAGCGCGTTGCCCACCTGGAGCACGAGCAGCAGAGCCACCACCGGACGCAGCGCGGGCAGCTGGATGTGCCACATGCGCCGCCAGCGGTTGGCGCCGTCCATCGCCGAGGCCTCGTAGAGGTCAGGGCTGACCGCGGCCAGTGCGGCGAGGAAGACGATGACGCCCCAGCCCGCGTCCTTCCAGACCATCTCGAAGGTGACGAGGAACTTGAAGAGACCCGGGTCGGTCATCAGGTCGAAGCCGTCGTGCCCGTGGTCCCGCAGGACCTGGGCGACGAGCCCCGCCCCGCCGAACATCTGCTGGAAGACCGTGATGACCAGGACCCAGGAGAAGAAGTGCGGCAGGTACAGGATCGCCTGGGCGACCGCGCGCACCCTCGGCCGCACGAAGCTGTTGACGAACAGTGCGAGCACGATCGGCAGCGGGAAGAACAGCGTCAGCTGGATCGCGAAGATGGCGAAGGTGTTCCTGACCGCCTGCCAGAACAGCCGGTCCTCGACCATGTGCCGGAAGTGCTCGACGCCGATCCAGGGGCTCTGCGTCATCGCCTGGAACGCGTTGTCGGCGATGTAGGGGTCGTAGTCCTGGAAGGCGACGACATTGCCGATCAGCGGCACGTAGTTGAAGACGAGCAGGAGAAGCAGCGCGGGCAGCACCATCAGGAGCAGGACGCGGTCGCGGCGAAGCCGGTGGCGCAGCGGGACGCGGGCAGGGGTCTTCTTCGTGAGGGGCGCGGCCGCGGCGGGTGCCGTGGGCGCCCGCTCGGCAGTGGTGTCGCGCGCGTCAGTCGTGCTCTGGGCCATGTCAGGACGCCGCGTCGCCGGTCTCGTCAAGCAGCTTCTTGTACCAGTCGCGCAGCTTGTCGCCGCCGCCCGACTTCCAGTCCGACGCCGCCCGCTGCATGTCGCTGACCTTCTTGCGGCCGCGCACGACGTCCTTCTCCAGGTCCTCGAACTCGGCGTTCAGCTCGGTGTACCGGGTCGGCTCGATGATCATCATGCCGTGGAAGAGCGACTTCTTCGTGTGCGCGCCCTGCCGCTGCTGCCATCCGACCATGCCCTCGGTGACGTCCGGCAGATCGGGGTAGGCGACGAAGGGCGCGGGCGACGCCAGGTACTCGTACGTCGAGAAGACCTCGTTGTTGCCCTTGCCGTTCTTGGTGAGGACGCCGTCCTCGAACGTGTGGTGGACGCCCTCGACGCCGTACATGCGAAGGCGCTGCTCCTTCGAACCGTAGGGAGCGGCCGTGAAGTTGGCGAGGGCGAGGATGTCGCGGACGGTCTTCTCGTCGGCCTTCTCGCTGATGAACGTCCAGATGTCGGCCGGTGGACGCGCGTACAGCGTGGGCGCGCCGCCGCCGGCGGCGAAGTAGTCGAACGCCTCCATGCGGAACTTCTTGTTGTCCACGCGCTGCACGGCCGACTTGCCGTACCAGTCGGACAGGTCCTGGCAGTACATCCAGACCTTGCCCGCCGCGCACAGGTCGCCGATGTTGCCGGTCTCGGCTTTCGCGTCGGGGTGGACGAAGCCCGCCGAGTAGAGCCTCCGTGACCACTCCAGGGCTTCCAGGTACTCGTCGGTCTCGTAGCGGTTGACGAGCTTGCCGCCGACGAGCTTCCAGTAGTACGGCTTCTCGGGCAGCACGCCGAAGATGTTCCAGGCCGCCCAGCTCATGTCGCCGCATGCCCACACCTTGCTCTTGGGCGCGTTGAGCTGCTTGCACAGGTCGTAGAACTCCTGGGCGCTGGTGGGCGCCTCGATCCCCTCCTTCTCGAAGAGGTCGGTGCGGTAGAACGGCGCGATGTTCGGTGTGGTGGCGGCGGGCATCGGCAGGCCGCGCAGCTTGCCGCCGAAGATGGAGCGCTGCCACGCGCCGGTGGGGATCGCGGCGAGGTTCGGGTACTCCTCGACCTTGTCGCCGCTCAAGTAGGGGCCGAGGTCGGCGAACTTGTTGGCGATGGCGCTCGGTATCTTGCCGGTCAGCTCCCAGCCGGGCACGACCACGGCGTCCGGGACGCCGCTGGAGGCGAGCACCGCGCCCAGCTTCTGCCCGTACGTATCGCCCTGCTGGTTCTGCCACTTGACGCGGACACCGGCCGCCTCGTCCATCGCCGTCCAGTAGGGATTGCCCTGCTTGGGCACGTTCCCCCAGATCGGCGCCATGACGGTGAACTGGCCGCCCTTGCCGAGCTTCTCGGGCACCGACACCTTCAGCTGATCGGCGGGCAGCGCCTTGGTGAAGCCCGCCGCCGAGCCGTTCTTGGCGGGGATGTCCGGTCCTGTGAGTTCCGACGCGCTGTACGCGGGGAGCAGGTCCTTGAGCTTCTTCCCCGTCGTGGTGCCCTCGTTCTTCGACCCGCTGCCTCCGCAAGCCGTGAGCAGTGGGGCCCCGCCGGCCACGACGAGCGCGGCGAGACCGGAGGAGGCGAGAAAGGATCTCCGGCTCGAACGGGAGCTGGTGGGGCCGGTGGGGCCGGTAGGGCTGGTGGGGCCGGTGGAGCTTGTGGAGAGGGAGTTCGGCGTCATTGCGTCAACCCTTCGTGGCGCGTGCCCAGACACACGGCGGTCACCGCCGGTCGGCATTCGAAGCGCTTCGATGTTGCTGCGAGGTTAAGTGAAGGCTTGGGCCGTAACAAGACTCGGTCCTGAATTCCTCTCCGGTATACGGGAGTTCGGGATCACGCCAAGCAGAGCGAGATTGCGGGCACCCCGCGTCCCGCACCTTGACACGAGGCCTGAGACGCATCGAGCATCGAAGCGCTTCGAAGACCCAGCACGAGTCACCTCCTCCGTGCCCGCCGCTCGCCAAGGGGATCCGTACGTGACCGCAAGCCCTTCGCCGCTCCACGCCCCCCGGCCGCTGCCCTTCCGCGACCCCGAACTGCCCCTGGACCAGCGCGTGGACGATCTGCTGTCCCGGCTGACCATCGGCGAACGCATCGCGCTCCTGCACCAGTTCACGCCCGCCGTCGAACGGCTCGGCATCGCCCCGTTCCGCACCGGACAGGAAGCCCTGCACGGCGTCGCCTGGATGGGCCCCGCCACCGTCTTCCCACAGGCGGTCGGGCTCGGCGCCACCTGGAACGACGACCTCGTGCGCAGAGTCGGCGAGGCCGTCGCCGCGGAGACGCGCGCCATGCGCGCGCGGGACGACCGCGTCGGCCTCAACCTCTGGGCGCCGACGGTGAACCTCCTGCGCCACCCGCTGTGGGGCAGGAACGAGGAAGGCTATTCCGAGGACCCCCGCCTCACCTCCGCCATCGCCGTCGCGTACACCCGTGGCCTGCGGGGCGACCACCCAGGCCACTGGCGCACCGCCCCCGTGCTCAAGCACTGGCTGGCCCACAACAACGAGACGCGTCGGGACACGTCGTCCGCGTCCGTGCGCCCGCGCGTCCTTCACGAGTACGATCTGCGGGCCTTCCGTGCGGCCGTCGAAGCGGGCGCTGTCGCCGGAGTGATGCCCGCTTACAACCTGGTCAACGGCCGCCCGAACCACCTCTCGCCGTACCTGCGCGAGCACCTGCGCACCTGGACCGACCAGGAGCTGCTCGTCTGCTCGGACGCGGGAGCGCCCAGCAACCTCGTCGACTCCGAGAAGTACTTCGACACCCACGAGGAGGCGACAGCCGCGGCGCTCGTAGCGGGCGTGGACAGCTTCACCGACCACGGCACCGACGCGAGCATCATCACCGGACGCCTCCAACGGGCTTGGGAGCAAGGCCTGTTGACCGAACACGACATCGACACGGCCGTACGCCGTCAGCTGTCCGTCCGCTTCCGGCTCGGCGAGTTCGACCCCGGTCAGGGGCCGTACGCGGAACCGGCCACACACGCCTTCGACACCCCCGGACACCGCGCACTCGCGCAGGAGGCCGCCGAGCAGGCCGTCGTCCTGCTCAAGAACGACGGCCTGCTCCCGCTGCCCGAAGGCACCCGGATCGCGGTCGTCGGACTTCTCGCCGACGAGTGCAAGACCGACTGGTACAGCGGCACTCTGATCCGCCGCAGCACACCCCTCGACGGACTGCGCGAACGGTTCGGCACCGACCGCGTCACCTTCACGGAAGGCGCCGACCGGGTGCGTCTGAAGTGCGCGGCGGGATGGCTGCGCGTGCCGGACTTCGACGAGAGCGGGCACGTCGAGGGCGCCGAGATCGCCCTGGACCCGGCCCTGCTCACCGGTCGCACCGATCTGGCGCCGCTGACCTGCGGCCCCGAGCCGACCGAGTTCGCCCTCGTGGACTGGGGATGCGGCACGTGGACGCTGCGTGCCCCCGACGGCCGCTACCTGTCGGTCGCCGACGACGGCTTCGTGCGGGCGTCCGCGGACCAGCCCGGCGGCTGGGTCGTACAGGAGACGTTCGCGCTGGTCGGCCACGGGGACGGCTACCTCATCGAGCACAGGGGGACGGGTGGGTACGTCTCTGTCGCCGCCGACGGCGTGAAGGTTGCCGACGAGCGGGAGGTCTTCACCGTCGAAGTCCTGGAGCGCGGCGAGGACGCGGTGGCCCGCGCCGCCACCGACGCGGACGCCGTGATCGTCGTCGCCGGGAACGACCCCCACATCAACGGCCGCGAGACCGAGGACCGTACGACGCTCGCCCTGCCGCCCCACCAGGAGCGGCTGTGGCGCGCGGCCCGGGTCGCCAACCCCCGCACGGCGCTCGCCCTGGTCTCCGCCTATCCGTACGCGGTGGCCGACGCCCAAGCCCAGCTGCCCGCACTCCTGTGGACCGCGCACGGCGGGCAGTCCGCGGGCACCGCGCTCGCCCGGGTCGTCGCGGGTGACGTCTCCCCGGCCGGACGCCTCCCGCAGACCTGGTACGCGGCCGACACCGACCTCCCCGACCTGCTCGACTACGACGTCATCGGCTCACGGCAGACCTATCTCTACTTCGACGGCACCCCGCTCTACCCGTTCGGGCACGGCCTGGGGTACTCCTCCTTCGCGTACGAGGATCTGGTGGCCGTCCGCGAAGGGGAGACGCTCCGGATCGCGGTCACCGTCACCAACACCGGGTCTCGTGACGCGGACGAGGTGGCCCAGCTCTACACCCGGGCACCCCGGGAAGCCGCCGCCGTCCTCGCCCTGCCGCACCGGCAGCTGGCGGCACACCGCCGTGTGCACCTCGCGGGCGGGGCCGCACGCCGTCTGGAGTTCCAACTCCCCCTTGTGGAGCTGGCGTTCTGGGACGTACGGCACGACCGCTGGGCCGTGCCGCCTGGCGCGTACGAGGTGCTTGCCGGAGCGTCGAGCAGCGACATCCGGCTCGCGGCGACCGTCGGCATCGAGGGCGACCCGATCGGTGCACGGCCGGTGCGCGGAGCGGGCCTGGCCGCGACCGGCTACGACGAACAGCGCGGCACCGAGATCGTCGACCGTTCCAGGACGAGCGGCGACGCCGTGCGTGCGCTGGACGGCGGCACGGGTGAACTGCTCTTCCGTGACTGCGACTTCGGTGACGGAGTCTGCGGCGTCTCGGTCGAGGCCGCAGGAGCGGGAGCCGTCGACCTCATCTCGGGCAGCACGGCCACCACCGTGACCGTCCCGGCGACCGGCGGCGTGTACGACTACACCCTGCGCACCTCCGGCTTCACCGTCTTCGGAGTGCGCGATCTGCGCGTGCGGCTGCGCGGCCCTCTGCGGCTCGCACGGCTCGCCTTCACCGCCACCGCGCAGCAGACCGCACAGCAGAAGGAGACCGCATGAAGTTCACCGACGGTTTCTGGCTGATGCGCGACGGGGTGCGCGCCTCGTTCGCGACCGACGTGCGGGACGTCAGGGAAGGCGAAGGGCGGTTCACGGCGTACGCCGCCGTCCAACGCGTCCACGAGCGCGGCGACACCCTCAACACCCCGCTGATCACCGTCGAATGCTTCTCGCCCGCCGAGGGTGTCATCGGCGTCCGAGCGACGCACCACGCGGGAAAGGGCGCGCACGGACCGGAGTTCGGCCTGTCCACCACCGAGGGCGCGGGGATCCTCAAGCGTGAAGGCAGCGTCACCGAACTCACCAGTGGACCGCTCACCGTGCGCCTGGACACCGACAAGCCCTGGGGCCTGGAATTCCTCGACGCCGACGGGCAGCGGCTCACGGCCGTCGAGCGCAGAGGCACCGGCTTCGCCACCGCGCCCGACGGCAGCCACCACATGATCGGCCAACTCGCCCTGGGCGTGGGCGAGTACATCTACGGCCTCGGCGAGCGCTTCACCCCCTACGTCAAGAACGGCCAGGACGTCGACATCTGGCAGGCCGACGGCGGCACCAGCAGCGAGCAGGCCTACAAGAACATCCCCTTCCACCTCTCCTCACGCGGCTACGGCGTCTTCGTCAACCACCCCGGCAAGGTCTCCTACGAGATCGGGTCCGAGTCCGTCGGCCAGGTCCAGTTCAGCGTCGAGGACCAGTCCATCGAGTACTACGTCGTCGCGGGCCCCACGCCCAAGGACGTCCTGCGCCGCTACACCGGCCTGACCGGCCGCCCCGCACTGCCGCCCGCCTGGTCGTTCGGCCTGTGGCTGACGACCTCCTTCTGCACGCCCTACGACGAGGAGACCGTCTCCGCCTTCGTCGACGGCATGGCCGAGCGCGACATCCCGCTCGGCGTGTTCCACTTCGACTGCTTCTGGATGCGCGAGTACCAGTGGAGCGACTTCCGCTGGGACCCGGAGGTCTTCCCCGACCCCGAGGGCATGCTGCGCAGGCTCCGCGAGCGCGGTCTGAAGGTCAGCGTGTGGATCAACCCGTACATCGCCCAGAAGTCCGAGCTCTTCGCCGAAGCCGCCGCCCAGGGGTTTCTCGTCCGGCGGCCGAACGGCGACATCTGGCAGTGGGACCTCTGGCAGCCCGGCATGGCCCTGGTGGACTTCACGAACCCGGCCGCACGCGAGTGGTACTCGGGCCACCTGCGCAACCTGCTCGACCAAGGCGTCGACTGCTTCAAAACGGACTTCGGCGAACGCGTCCCCACGGACGTCGTCTGGCACGACGGCTCGGACCCCGAGCGCATGCACAACTACTACGCCCAGCTCTACAACAGCACGGTCTTCGAACTCCTGGAGAAGGAACGCGGCCCGGGCCAGGCGGTCCTCTTCGCCCGCTCCGCGACGGCCGGCGGCCAGCAGTTCCCGGTGCACTGGGGCGGCGACTGCTTCGCCTCGCTCGGCGCGATGGCCGAGTCGCTGCGCGGCGGCCTCTCCCTCTCGCTCTCCGGCTTCGGCTTCTGGAGCCACGACATCGGCGGTTTCGAGGGCACACCCGACCCCGCGGTCTTCAAGCGCTGGCTCGCCTTCGGGCTGCTCTCCTCGCACAGCCGCCTGCACGGCAACGTCTCCTACCGGGTGCCGTGGGCGTTCGGCGAGGAGGCGGTCGACGTGGCACGGAAGTTCACGCTGCTCAAGCACCGCCTCATGCCGTACCTGTACGGCGCCGCGGTCGAGGCCCACCGCACAGGCGTCCCCGTCATGCGCCCCATGCTCCTGGACTTCCCGGACGACCCCGCCTGCCGCACCCTGGACCGGCAGTACATGCTCGGCCCCGACCTCCTGGTCGCCCCCGTCTTCACCGCCGAGGGGGACGTCGAGTTCTACGTCCCCGAAGGAACCTGGACCCATCTGCTGACCGGCGAGACCGTCCAGGGCCCCGCATGGCACCACGAGACCCACGGCTTCGACAGCCTCCCCCTGTACGTACGCCCCGGCGCGCTGCTCCCGCTGGGCGCCGACGACCAGCGCCCGGACGGCGACTGGCTGAAGGACCTCACCCTCCTGGTCACGCCGGACACGGACGGAGCCGAGATCACCGTGCCCGACCTGGACGGCCGGCCCGCTGTCGTCTTCCGCGCGGTACGGGACGGCGAGGAGGTCCGGGTCACCTCGGAAGGAGCCGCCTGCACCTTCCGGGTGCGGACGGTGTAGGGCAGTACAGCGCTGCGGCACGACCGGGAAAACCGGCGGTGCCGCAGCGCTGTGTCAGGTGCTCACCTGCTCAAGTACGCCGATGTTCAGGTGCCGAGCAGCCGGTCGTACTCGGCCTGCGTCACCGGCAGAACCGTGCCGTGCCGGGCACCCGCGGGCAGGCCCGCGTTCCTCGTCTCGGTCCACTTGCCCGAAGCGAGGTCCGTCGTCTCGAAGAGGACATAGCCGCGCCCGCCGAACTCGTCGATGAGCATGTACCACTTGTCCCCGGTGTTCGACCTGAACACCGCGGGCCCCTCGCCCCGGTCGATCACGCCCTTTCCGATGCAGTCGGCCACGAAGTCGTACGACGTGTCCGTCAGGGACCTCGACTTCTCCGCGGTGATGAACTTCGAGCAGGGAGTGCCGGACGCGGGATCGCGCTCGTCCTTGGTGAAGCGGTAGTAGTCGCGGCCGTCCTTGACCACCGTGGAGTCGATCACCGAGTAACCCGGATCGTTCCAGACCTCGGGCTTGCTGAAGGTGCGGAAGTCCTTCGTCGTCGCGTACAGCATCTTGTTGTACGTCGACCCGGTGTGGCCCGGGTCGTCGGCGCCGTAGACCTTGGACGCCCAGAAGACGACGTACGCCTTCAGCTTCTCGTCGTAGTACGCCTCCGGGGCCCAGGTGTTGCCCGCCGTGTCCGGGGCGACCTTGACCAGGCGCTGGTCGGTCCAGTGCACCAGGTCGGTGGACTCCCACACCATGACCGACTTGCTGCCGGTGCGCTGCACCTGGTCCCAGCTGCCGCCGCTCCCGCCGTACATCCGCAGGTCGGTGGCGATCTGGTAGAACTTGTCGCCCTTCGGCGACCGGATGATGAACGGGTCTCGCAGCCCCTTCGTGCCGAGCTGCGAGGTGAGAACGGGCTTGCCGCCGTTCAGTTCCTGATACCGCGTGGGATCGTCGCCGCGGCTGAGCGCCATGCGGATCTGCTCACCGTCCGCGGTGCCCTCGCCGGTGAAGTAACTGAAGAGGTAGCCCGCGTACTTCTGCTCTGCCTTCGCCACAGCCGTATGCGCCGCGGCGCCGGGGGCGGCGAGCAGGCCTGCCATCAGGGCAAGCAGCGGGATCAGAGTTCTCGGGATTCTCGGGCGCACGATGTGTCCTCTCGAAGGCCGGGGCGCGGCTCAGCGCGCCGAGAAGCTGTGCACCGTGCTCGACCGGTAGGTCTGGCCGGGCCGCAGCACCGTCGAGGGGAACGTCGGCTGGTTCGGGGAGTCCGGGAAGTGCTGCGTCTCCAGGCACAGACCGTCGCCCTGCCGGTAGGTGCGCCCCGAAGGCCCGGTGAGGGTGCCATCGAGGAAGTTCCCGGAGTAGAACTGCACACCCGGCTCGGTCGTGGCGATCTTCAGGCTGCGCCCCGACTCCGGGTCCCGCAGCGTCGCGAAGTGCTCGGGGCGCTTCGTGATGCCCTTGTCCAGGACCCAGTTGTGGTCGAAGCCCTTGGCGGTCACCAACTGCGGATGGGAGACACGGATGTCCTCGCCTACCGTCTTCGCGCGCCGGAAGTCGAAGGGCGTGCCCGCCACCTTCGCGAGCTCACCCGTCGGGATGAGACCGGCGTCGGTGGGGGTGAACCGGGCAGCGGCCAGGGCCAGTTCATGGTCCAGGATGTCGCCGCTGCCCTCGCCCGCGAGGTTGTAGTACGTGTGGTTCGTCAGGTTCACCACGGTGGCCTTGTCCGTGGTCGCCGCGTAGTCGATGCGCCAGTCGCCGCGCGAGGTGAGCGTGTACGTCACGGTCACCCGCAGCGTTCCCGGATAGCCCATCTCGCCGTCCACGCTCGTGTGGTGCAGACGCAGACCCACGCCGGAGGAGTCCTTGAACGGCTCCACGTCCCACACCCGCGTGTTGAAGCCCTTGGCTCCGCCGTGCAGGCTGTTCTCGCCGTCGTTCACGGAGAGCTGGTGGGTCTTTCCGTCCAGGGTGAAGCGGCCCTTGGCGATGCGGTTGCCGTAGCGGCCGATCGTCGCGCCGAAGAACGTGGTTCCGGCGACGTACGCCTCGATGGTGTCGTAGCCGAGGGAGACGTTGGTGTACCGGCCGTGCCGGTCCGGGAGTTCGAGGGACTGCACGATGCCGCCGTACGAAAGGACTTTCATGCGGGTCCCGCCGTTGGCGAGCGACCAGCGGTACACCTTGGTGCCGTCGGCCAGCTTGCCGAAGAGTTCCTTGGTCGGCGTGCGGCCCGCCGAGGCGTACGAAGTGCCCGCGACGGCTGCGGTGAGCCCGACGGCGGCGGCCGAGGCCAGGACGGTACGTCTGCTCGTTTCCATGTGCGGCTCCAACTCCGGGAGGTGGGGACAGGGCTGAGCGGTGCGGGGCGGTAGTGCCCCGTCAGGGGCGCGGGGAACTGCGCGACCAGCCCCCACCGCCCCGCGGGTTCTCACTGGGTCTTCCGCGGCCGCCTAACGGCCGACCTTGCGCTTGTTCCAGACGTCGAACCCGACGGCGGCGAGCAGTACGAGCCCCTTGATGACCTGCTGGTAGTCGGTGCCGATGTTGACCAGGGACATGCCGTTGTTGAGCACGCCGAGCACCAGGCCACCGATCACGGCGCCCATCACCGTGCCGACGCCACCGCTCATCGACGCGCCGCCGATGAACGAGGCCGCGATCGCCTCGAGTTCGAAGTTCAGGCCCGCCTGCGGAGTGCCCGCGTTGAGACGGGCGGCGTACACACAGCCCGCGAGCGCGGCGAGCACACCCATGTTGACAAAGATCAGAAAGGTGACGCGCTTGTCCTTGACGCCGGACAGCTTCGCCGCCGCCTTGTTGCCGCCGAGGGCGTAGATGTGGCGTCCGACGACCGCGTTGCGCATCACATAGCCGAGCGCGATGAGCAGGCCGCACATGATGAGCAGCACCACGGGCACGCCGTGGAAGCTCGCGAGAGTCAGCGTGAAGGCGATGACGGCCGCGGAGATCGCCACCAGCTTCGCCGCCCACAGGCCCGTCGGCATCACGTCGAGGTCGTAGGCGAGCTGCTGCTTGCGGCTGCGCCACTCACGGAAGAGCAGGAACGCGACCGTCACGAAACCGAGCACGAGCGTCGGGTTGTGGTACTGCGTGTACGGGCCCATCTCCGGGATGAAGCCCTTGGCGATGTTCTGGAAGCCCTCGGGGAAGGGCGAGAGCGACTGGCCCTCCAGGACGATCTGCGTCAGGCCGCGGAAGAGCAGCATGCCGGCAAGGGTCACGATGAACGACGGGATGCCCACGTAGGCGATGAAGAAGCCCTGCCACGCCCCCGCGACCGCGCCGATGAGGAGCGAGAGGACGAGTGCGAGCACCCAGGGCATGTCGTGTTTGACCATCATCACCGCCGACATGGCGCCTACGAAGGCGACCAACGAGCCGACGGACAAATCGATATGACCGGCGATGATCACAATCATCATGCCGATGGCCAGAATGAGGATGTAGCCGTTCTGCTGGATCAGGTTGGAGACGTTGTTCGGCAGGAGCAGTGTGCCGTCGGTCCAGATCTGGAACAGGATGACGATGAAGGCCAGGGCGACGAGCATGCCGTACTGGCGCATGTTGGAGCGCACGCTCTGCAGCAGCAGAGCTCCGGTGGACTCCTTGGCGGGCGGCGTGGACGCCTTGTCACTCGGTGGCGTGGTCGTGGTGGTCATGGCGGATGCCTCAGCTTCTGTTCTTGGTCATGTGGCGCATCAGGAGTTCCTGGGTGGCGTCCGCGCGGTCGACCTCGCCGGTCAGCCTGCCCTCGGCCATCGTGTAGATCCGGTCGCACATCCCGAGCAGCTCGGGCAGTTCGGAGGAGATGAAGAGCACCGCCTTGCCCGAGGCCGCCAGCTTGTCGATGACGGTGTAGATCTCGAACTTGGCGTTGATGTCGATGCCGCGCGTCGGCTCGTCGAGGATCAGGACCTCGGGATCGGCGTGGATCCACTTGCTCAGGACAACCTTCTGCTGATTGCCGCCGGAGAGCCTGCCCACCTGCTCGAAGACGGTGGGCGCCTTGATGTTCATCGACTTGCGGTAGCGCTCGGAGACGGAGCGTTCCTGGTGCTCGTCGACGAATCCGTCCTTGCGCCGCATGCCCGAGAGCGAGGCGAGGGAGATGTTGCGGTTGATGTTGTCGATGAGGTTCAGGCCGTACTGCTTGCGGTCCTCGGTGACGTACGCGATCCCGGCGTCGACCGCGGCGGGCACGGTCTTCGTCACAACCTCGCGCCCGCCGACGGCGACCGTGCCGGAGACGTACGAGCCGTACGAACGCCCGAAGACGGACATCGCCAGCTCTGTCCGGCCCGCGCCCATCAGGCCCGCGATGCCGACGATCTCGCCGCGCCGCACGGTCACCGACACGTCGTCGACGACCTTGCGCTGGTGGTCGACCGGATGCCGCACCGTCCAGCCCTGTACGGACAGGGCGACTGATCCCGCGTCCTCGCCCTCGTAGGGCGTGCGGTCGGGGAAGCGGTTGTCGAGGTCGCGGCCGACCATGCCGCGGATGATGCGGTCCTCCGACAACTGCGGTTCCGCGTCGGGAGACTCACGGACCGTCAGGGTCTCGATGGTCTGCCCGTCGCGCAGGATCGTCACCGAGTCGGTGATGGCCCGGATCTCGTTCAGCTTGTGCGAGATGATGATGCAGGCGATGCCCTGATCGCGCAGTTCCAGGATGAGGTCGAGCAGCTTGGCGCTGTCCTCGTCGTTGAGCGCGGCCGTCGGCTCGTCCAGGATGAGCAGCTTCACCTCCTTCGACAGGGCCTTGGCGATCTCCACGAGCTGCTGCTTGCCCACGCCGATGTCGGCCACCGGTGTCTGCGGCTTCTCGCTCAGACCGACCCGCTTGAGCAGCGCGCTCGCCCTGCGCAGCGTGTCGTTCCAGTCGATGAAGCCCCGCTTGCTCTGTTCGTTGCCCAGGAAGATGTTCTCGGCGATCGACAGATACGGGACGAGTGCGAGCTCCTGGTGGATGATCACGATGCCGTGGCGCTCGCTGGCGCGGATGTCCTTGAAGGCCATCTGCTTGCCCTCGAAGTGGATCTCGCCGTCGTAACTGCCGTGCTCATGGACGCCGCTGAGGACCTTCATCAGCGTCGACTTGCCCGCGCCGTTCTCGCCGCAGATCGCGTGGATCTCCCCGGGGCCCACGGTCAGATTCACATGGGAGAGCGCTTTGACGCCGGGGAACGTCTTGGTGATGTTGCGCATCTCCAGCACCGGCGCGCTCACTTGAGCTGTCCAGCCTTGAAGTAACCCTCGTCCACCAGGAGCTGGGTGTTGGACTTGTCGATGCTGACCGGGTCGAGCAGGAAGGACGGCACGATCTTCTTGCCGTTGTCGTAGTCCTTGGTGTTGTTGACCTTCGGCTTCTTGTCGTTCAGGACCGCGTCCCCCATGGACACCGTCCTCGCGGCCAGCTTGCGGGTGTCCTTGAACACCGTCTGCGTCTGATCACCACGGATGATGGACTTCACCGACGCGAGCTCCGCGTCCTGGCCGGTGATCACCGGCAGTGGCTCGCTCTTGGAGCCGTACCCCGCGCTCTTGAGCGCGGAGATGATCCCGATCGAGATGCCGTCGTACGGCGAGAGGACCGCGTCGACCTTCGCGGAGCCGTAGTTCTTGCTGATCAGGTCGTCCATGCGCTTCTGCGCGGTGCCGCCGTCCCAGTCCAGAGTGGTGGCCTGGTTCATCTTCGTCTGCTTGCTGCGGACCGTCAGCTGGCCGCTCTTGAAGTACGGCTCGAGCACCTTCATGGCGCCGTTCCAGAAATACTTCGTGTTGTTGTCGTTCGGCGAACCCGCGAACAGCTCTATGTTGTGCGCGTCGCCGCCCTTCTCCGGCTTGCCCAGCTTCAGCTTGTCGACGATGTACTGGGCTTGCAGGCGGCCGACGCGCTCGTTGTCGAAGGACGCGTAGTAATCGACGTTGTCCGTGCCGAGGATGAGGCGGTCGTACGAGATCACGGGGATGCCCGCGTCGTGCGCGCGCTGGAGGACCTCGCTGAGCGCGGAGCCGTCGATGGCGGCCACCACGAGGAGGCTGCGCCCCTTGGTGATCATGTTCTCCAGCTGGGCGATCTGGTTCTCGACCTTGTTGTCGCCGTACTGCAGATCGGTCTTGTACCCGGCCTTCTTGAACTGCTTGGCCATGTTGTTGCCGTCGGCGATCCACCGCTCGGAGGCCTTGGTGGGCATCGCGAGGCCGATGGTGCTGCCCTTGCCCTCGTCCGGCTTGTAGCGGCTGCCGCCCTTGGCCTCCTGGCCGCAGGCCGCCAGCGAGCCGATCATGACGACGGTGGCCACTGCGGCGGTGAGTCGCATGCGGGATATGCGGGTTCTCATGGATCAGTCCCCTTCCGGGACGGGGAAGCGCTGGAGCTCGCCGGGCAGGCGTGCGCCGAGCGGCGACATCCCGCCGTCAGCGCCGTGCCGGGCGAGCAGATCGAGGGTGAGGCGTCCGCGGCGGACCCGCTCGCGGGCGGTGGCCAGGGTGTGGTCGCGCAGATGGGCGCCGTAGGGATAGATGCCGGGGGACTTGCTCAGGCCGAACTTGAGGTAGAGCGGGGCGCCGCGCCGGATCAGCTCGGCCGCCTCGTACGTCCGGACGTAGCCGCCGAGGTCGTCGGGCGCCTCGACGTACAGGTCCATCGGGGCGCGGCTGGCCCGGCGGATCTCCGTGAGGTGGGCCAGGGTGAGGTCGGAGGGAATGTTGAGGGAGTCGGCGCCGAGCCGCTCGTAGACCGCGTACGAGGCCGGGTTGACCGGGCCGATCAGGGCCGACACCTTGAACGTGGTGTCGGCGGGGAGCACACCGGCGACGCGCAGCCGGTGCAGCGTCCACAGCACGCCCTCGTCGGCCACGAGCAGGCAGCGCACCCCCAGCTCCGTCGCGCGCACGGCGTCCTCGACGCAGCCGGCGAGCGCGTCGTGGCCGCGCGAGCGGAGCCCGGCGCCGCCGGAGTCCGTGCGGGTGGCGGCACCGATGTCCCAGGTGCCGCGCGGCCCTGTGAACAGGCAGAGTTCGATGTCCCGCTCGGCGCAGGCCTCCACCATCTCGGTGATCTCGACGTCGGAGAGCATCCAGATGCCGCTGCCCTGGCTGATCCGGTGGATCGGCACATCGAGGCGCGAGCTCTCCTTGAGGACGACGGCCAGCGCTTCGGGACCCTCCACGGAGGGGATCTCGGTGCGCCAGGTGCCGCCGTCGGGGAACGCGTGCGGCGACGCGTCGGCCGGATCGATGGCGGGTACGGGGTGCCCGATGCGGGCTAGGGCGTCGACGCCGGGGCGGCGGGGTGCTGACGGGCTGGTCACGGGACTCCCATACGCAGTGAGTTCTGCTGTGTTCGATATGTCGTACGTTGGTCGGTTCATGAGGTGTGTACGGCGGTGTGCCACGTGCCGCTGCACGTCTCAGGGGCGCAGGAGCACCTTCCCGGTCTTCGGGTCACCGCCGCCGACCAGCGCGACGGCCTCGCCGAAGCGCTCCAGCGGGAACTCGTGCGTGATGAGCGGGGCGGGGTCCAGCAGTCCGAGCCCGAACGCCCTGACCGCGTCCGACCAGGCACGGGACGGTGCGCCGAAGACGCTGCGCACCTCCAGCTGACTCAGCGAGAGATGCACCGGATCGATGCCGACGGCGCCGGGCGTGAACATTCCGGTAAGGACCACCCGGCCGCCCCTGCGCGCGAGCAGACAGGAGGAGGCGGCCGTGCTCGGCGCGCCCGCCGTCTCCACGACCAGGTCGAAACGGCCGTGGTAGGCCTCTGCGTCGGCGGGCGTCAGGCTCTCGCTCGCCCCGAACTCCAGTGCCTGCCCGCCGCGTTCGGCCCGCGGGTCGATCACCACGAGCTCGCCGGGCGACGAGGCGGCGAGCAACTGCACGGCGAGCATCCCGAGGGTGCCCGCGCCGACCACCGCGATCCGCTCGCCGGGCCGGGGCCGTCCCGTCCGCACCGCGCCCGCGATCACCGCGGCGGGTTCCAGGAGAGCGGCGGCGGCGAGGTCCGCGTCCGGGCGCAGGAGATGCAGTAGACGGGCGGGGACGACCACGTGGTCGGCGAAGGCGCCGGGCTCGGTGAACCCCGTCTCCGCGTACCCGCCGCCGCACAGGCTCGTCTCCCCGCACCGGCACCGCTCGCAGGTGCCGCAGGCGCGGAACCCCTCGGCGACGGTCTTGTGCCCGACGAGCGCCGGGTCGGCGCCCTCACCGGTGGCCTCGACGGTGCCGGACCACTCGTGCCCGGGGATCACGGGATAGCGCACATAGGCGGCGTCCCGGTGACCGTCGTACACCTCGCGGTCGCTCATGCAGATCCCGGCGGCGGCCACCCGGACCAGGACCTCGCCGGGTCCCGGCTCGGGCCGCTCGCCGACCGTGAGCCGGTGCGCGCCAGGCCGGTCGATGACGATGGAGCGTGAGTCGGTGCTCACTTGCCGGCCGCCTTGGGAGCGCGCTTCTCCCAGCCCTCGGCCCACAGGTCGAACCGGGCCTGCTGCTGCGGGAACTCGGCCGCCGCGTCCGTGTCGAGCTCGACGCCCAGGCCCGGCTCGTGCGACACCTCGAAGTAGCCGTCGACCACCTGGGGCGCGCCCTTGACCACCTTCTTGATCTCCGCGTCCGCGAAGTCGTTGAAGTGCTCCAGGATCTTGAAGTTCGGGGTGCAGGCGGCGAGTTGCAGCGAGGCCGCGGTGAGCACGGAGCCGCCGACGTTGTGCGGGGCGATCAGCGTGTAGTGCGTCTCCGCGGTCGCGGCGAGCTTGCGGGTCTCCAGGATGCCGCCGATGTGGCCGAGGTCGGGCTGGATGATGTCGGCGGCCTGCGACTCGAACAGCTCGCGGAACTCGATGCGGTCGTGGATGCGCTCACCGGTGGCGATCGGCATGTCCACCTTGGCGGCGACCTTCTCCAGGGCCTTGAGGTTCTCCGGCGGCACCGGCTCCTCCAGCCAGGCGGGCCTGAACGGCGCCATCTCCCGCGCGAGGCGCACCGCCGTGGACGGGCTGAACCGCCCGTGCATCTCCAGCATCAGCTCGGCGTCCGGGCCTATCGCGTCCCGCACCGCCTCGATCAGCGAGACCGCGTAGTTGGTGCCCGCCTGGTCGAGCTCGAAGTGCCCGGTCCCGAACGGGTCGATCTTCAGGGCGCGGTAGCCCCGCTCGACGACGGCCTTGGCGGCCTTGTGGTACGCCTCCGGAGTGCGCTCGGTGGTGTACCAGCCGTTCGCGTACGCCTTGACCTTGTCGGTCACCTTCCCGCCCAGGAGCTGCCAGACCGGCACGCCCAGGGCCTTGCCCTTGATGTCCCAGCAGGCGATCTCCACGCAGGCGATGCCCGACATGACGATCTCGCCCGCCCGGCCGTAGTCGCCGTACTTCATCTTCCGCACGAGGTCCTCGACCGCGAACGGGTCGGACCCCACGATGTGGTTGGCCGCCGCCTCCTGGAGGTAGCCGACCAGGGCGTCGGTGCGGCCGAGCATGCGGGTCTCACCGACGCCGGTGAGGCCTTCGTCGGTGTGGACCTGGACGTAGGTGAGATTGCGCCACGGCGTTCCCACCACGTGCGTGCTGATTCCCGTAATACGCAAGGCAGTTGCCCCTTGGTTGTTCGGTATTTCGTCACACGTTCGAAATGTTGGCGTGACCGTATTCACGCAGGCGGCAGGGTGTCAATGGGTCGAGCAAAACGGTCTTGAGTCCACAGCGGACCCTCAGGCCGTTGCGCGCGGAACGTCGCAGCGCCTAGCCTGTGTTCGTCATATCGATCGTTGACCGAAGTTTCGGACACGACTTCGGACGCACGGGGTGGGAGGCCGACCATGGGACGACTGGTTCCTGCGGTGACCAGAGCACTGGACATACTGGAGCTTTTCCTGGAGGGCGACGGGACGCTGTCCGCCCCCGAGGTGACCCGCAGACTCCAGCTGCCGCGCACCACGGTGCACGAGCTGCTCACCACCCTTGCCGCCCGCTCGTACCTTGTCCAGATCCCGGATCAGACGGGCCGCTACCGCCTGGGAGTACGCGCCTACCAGCTCGGCAGCCGGTACGCGGAGCAGCTCGACCTGGCCGCGGAAGGGCAGCAAGTGGCCCGCGAGGTCGCGGAGACCTGCGACGAGACCGTCCATGTGGCGGTCCTCGAGGACGCGGACGTCATCTACATCGCCAAGGTGGACTCCACGCACGCGGTGCGCATGGTCTCCGCCGCGGGCCGCAAACTGCCCGCGCACTGCACGTCGGTCGGCAAGATGCTCCTCGCCTCGCTGCCCCCGGCCGAGCTCGAAAGCCGCCTCGCGGGGCGGGACCTCGTGGCGATGACCGAGAACAGCATCACGGAGCAGGACGCGCTGCTCGCCGCGCTCGCCGACATCCGGGAGCGCGGGGTCGCGGCCGAACACCGCGAGTCCAACCCGGACGTGAGCTGCGTGGCCGCGCCGGTCCGCGACAGCACGGGCCAGGTCGTCGCGGCGCTCTCCATCTCCGTGCCGATGATCCGCTGGAGCGAGGAGCGCGAGAACGAACTCGCCGAGTTGGCCGCGAAGGGCGCGGGCGATCTCTCGGAGCGCCTGGGCCACCGGGGCGGGCGCTAGTTCTTCGCCCGGTGCTCCGGCTGGTTCTTCGACTCCAGGTCCAGGAGCCGCCGCTTGGCCTCCAGGCCGCCCGCGTACCCGGTCAGCGAGCCGTCGGCGCCGATGATCCGGTGGCAGGGGCGCACGACCAGCAGCGGGTTGCGCCCGATCGCCGTGCCCAGGGCGCGGACCGCGGCCCGCGAGAGGCCGAGCCGCGCGGCGAGCTTCCCGTACGAGGTGGTCGTGCCGTACGGGAGGGTGTCGATGCCGTGCCAGACCCGCTGCTGGAACTCGGTCCCGACGCCGCTGACGTACTCGACGTCGAAGTGCTGACGCGTCCCCTCGAAGTACGAGCGCAGCTGCCCGGCGATCACGGCGAAGGCCGCGTCGTCGCGCACCCACCCGTCCTGGACGACGGCGCCACCCTTCTGCCCCGGCATGGACAGCGAGGCCAGCGCCGTGCCGCCGTTCGCGGTGGCCGACTCCTCGCCGACCAGCAGCAGCTCGCCCAGCGGGCTTCCGACGGTCGTGTAGACGGCCTTGGCCATGACCTTGGTCATCAGATGCTCCCTCTTTCCCGGTCACTGATCCCCGGTGACACCCTTGAGTCTGCGGGCTGCGGGGGCGCGCGGCTGGCGGGATTCGGACGTGGCGCTCATGAGGGCGTTCAGGGGCATCAGGGCGTCAGGGTCAGGAGGGCGCCGTTCGTGCGGTCGGAGGAGGGTCCGGTCTCCAGGAGCAGCTCGCCGGGCTCCACGACGTACTCAAGGGCGCGGTCCAGCGAGGCCAGGGTATCCGCCTCCACGACGAAGACGACCTCGGCGTGTTCACCGGGGGCCAGGTCGAGGCGGGCGAAGCCGCGCAGCTCACGGACGCGCGGCCAGGAGCTCGCCCCCGAGATCCGGCGCACATAGAGCTGCACGGTCTCCAGGACGGCGCGCGCGCCCGTGTTCGTCACGGCGACCGTGCAGGTGAGCGTCGGATCCGAGACCGGAGCCCGAGAGCGCGAGAGCCGGGGCTCCCCGTACTCGACGGTCGTGTACGACAGGCCGTGGCCGAAGGCGTGCGGGGCGGTGGCCGGCTGGTCCACGTACCCCCGGTAGCCGTGATCCTTGGCGTTGTAGAACACCGGGAGCTGGGCGGAGGAGCGCGGCACGGAGACGGGCAGCCGCCCCACGGGATCCGCACGCCCGAAGAGCACATCGGCGACGGCCCGCCCTCCCCACGGCCCCGGATACCAGGCCGAGAGCACCGCACGGGCCCGCCCTGCCGACTCCGGTACGGCGTGCGGTCGCCCTTGGACGAGGACCACGACGACAGGGGTGCCGGTGGCGGCCACGGCGTCGAGGAGCGCCAACTGCGCCCGAGGCAGGCTCAGATCGGCGAGGTCGACGCCCTCGCCGCACGTCATGCCCGCCGGGCCACCCGAGGCCACGACGGCAGCCCCGTTGCTGTCGAAGCGGGTATCGGCCTCCCGCGCGCTCGACCCGCCGAGCACGAGTACGGCGGTATCGGCACCGGCTGCAAGGGCCACGGCCTCCGCGATCCCGCCGCGGTCGCCGCCGACCAGCTCGCAGCCCCGCGCGTACGTCACCTTGCTGCCCGGCGGCGCCACCGCCCTGATGCCGTCCAGGACGGTGAGCCCGGTGCCGGGGCGCTGCGGCGCGGTGTAGTCGCCGAGCTGCTGGGGCAGCGAGTCGGCGTTGGGGCCGATGACGGCGATGCGGGACGGGTCCGCCAAGGGGAGCGTGGCCCCGTCATGGCTGAGCAGGACGACGGACTCGCGGGCCAGGCGCTCGCTCAGCTCCCCCAGGGCGGGGGAGTGCGCGGGATCCTCGTCGACGTAAGGCCGCTCGAAGAGCCCCAGGCGGAACTTCAGCGCGAGCACGCGGCCCACCGCCGCGTCCAGGGTGTGCTCGGCGACCAGGCCCCGCTCCACCGCCTCCACGAGCCGGGGGAAAGAGGCGTCCCACAGACTCAGATCCGTCCCCGCGCCCAGGGCGAGCGCGCCCGCCGCCACCGGGTCACCGGCAAGACGCACGAGACGATCCAGTGCGCACCCGTCGGCCATGACAAGGCCGGTGAACCCCCAGCGCTCGCGAAGGAGGCCGGTGAGCAGCTCACGGTTGGCCGCGCACGGCAGACCGTCGTACTCGTTGTACGCCGCCATGACGCCCGCCGCTCCGGCGCGGACCCCGGCCCGCGCCGCCACCAGATGGATCTCGTGGAGTTCGCGCGGGCCGAGTTCCGTGGCCGCGCTGTTGCGGCCGCCGATCGTCGCGCCCTGTCCGGCGAAGTGCTTGAGCACGACCGCCGCCCGGTCGGGGGCGAAGGCGGCGGCGTCGCCCTGCATGCCCCGCACCAGCGCCCGGGTGAAGCGCGCCGCCAGATACGGGTCCTCGCCGAAGCACTCCTCCGCGCGTCCCCAGCGCGGATCCCGCACCAGATCGAGCGCCGAGACGAGGGCGACATGGCCGCCCCGGGCGCGCAGTTGTGCCGCCGCGCCCGCCGCGGCGGCCTCGTACAGCTCCGGATCCCAGCTCGCGCCCACCGCGAGGTTCACCGGAAGGACCGTGCCGTCCAGGGCCTGATGGCCGTGCGGGACCTCCTCGACGAGGAGGACCGGAATGCCGAGCCGGGTGCTCGACATGACGTGCCGCTGAACCGAGTTGGCGACCCGCGCCGCGTCCGCGGCGGTGACGCCGTCCGCGAACGTGACACCCGACCACGGGTCGGCGCGCTGCAGGCCGTACAGCGCGCCCATGCCGTCGAACGCGGCGACCTCGGCGCGGAAGGCGTCCGTCAGACGGTGGCCGTCGGGCGTGCGCTCGTACGCGTGCCAGCCGTACATCCGCTGGTTGACCTGGCCCACCTTCTCGGTGAGCGTCATCCGCGCGAGCAGGTCGCGCACCCGGTCGGCGACCGGAGCGCCCGCCTCCTTGTACAGCGGCGCGCTCATCGCTGTTCGAGGACGCGCACGCCGAACGGGACGAGCCGCACCTCCTCCACCGCCTCTCCCGTCACCAGGTCGTGCAGCGCACCGTCCACCGCAGGACGGACCGCCAGCTCCTCGTCCGCCTGGCTCACCAGCCACACGAACCGTCGCCCGTCCTCGTGCACCAGGACGTCCGCCGAGACGTAGGGGCTGTCGACCGTCACAGGGCGCCGCACGCCCGCGAGTCGGGCCAGGGCCGCGTACAGCCGGTGCGTCTGCTCCGGGTTGACGCGGGCCGTGCGCGCGGCCATGTGCTCCAGCGGGTAGGTGGCCAGGACCGTGCGGCCGCGGCCCGTCTCGTTGACGAGGAGCGCGGGGCGGCCGTGCGCGTCCTTCGCCACGACGCGCGCTCCCTTCGGGACGACCGGCAGATAGGCGCGGCTGTCCTCGTTCCCCGCGACGGGGAAGCGCAGCGTCTCGCCCGCCGGGATGCCGCCGAACTCCTCGGTGAAGGTCAGCTCCAGGACGTCGTCCTGGATGGGTTCGGCCACCCCGTAGGTGAGCTGGAGTTCGACGCCGAAGAGCCCGTCCAGGTCGTCGAACCACGGGCCGCGCGTGCCGGGGTGCTCCCCGGAGCAGAACGACAGGTACACGGTGGCGCCCTCGCGCGCCCGCCGCTCCAGTTCGCGCCGCGTCCGGGTCGTGAACTGCCGGGTGGACGGCAGGAGATACAGCGCCGCGTCCCCGGGAAGACCGTCCGCCTCCCGCGTGAGGGCCACCGGGAGATCGGCCCCGCGCGCGGCGACGTACCCCTGATGGAGGGACGTGAAGATCAGCGGACGGTCGGCAGGACGGCTGTAGGGGTAGCCGCGCTCCAGGAACGCGGGCACGACGAGCGCCGCGTCCGCGTCCGAGCGGCGGCAGCGCGCGAAGTCGACCTGCCCCAGGATCTCGGAGAACGCGGCTATCTCGACGAGCGGGGTCTTCGGCGCGCCGGTGCGGTCCGTGATGCCGAAGTGCATCTCGAAGGGATGGTGGTCGTAGGGCGACTGCTCCCACAGGTCGTCGTAGTCGGTGTTGTTCCAGGCCATCCAGCCCGTCGCACCGCCGAGGAGGGAGTTGTGGAGCGTCTGGCGGTAGTAGACACCCGCGTTCTGGGCCGACACGGTGTCCGTCGAGAGACCGAACTCCTCCAGAATCACCGGCTGTTCGGTGACGCCCGCCAGCTCGCACTCGAACGCGGCGCGGTAGTGCTGACGTACGCGGTCCGTGTCGGAGCGGTACACGTGCGGGCCCACGAAGTCGACGTACTCCGCGGTGTCCCGCAGCGAGAAGCCGTTGTCGCGGCCCGTCACCTCGATGCCCCAGGCGCCGTCGCCGAGCGACACCGGCTGCGTGCCGCCCGCCGCGCGCACCGCGTCGCACATGAACTGCGCCCAGGCGGTGACGACATCGCTCGACGGCGGATCCACCTGGTAGACGCGGCCGTAGCCCGGCATCTCATTGGTGATGAGCCACCCCGTCACCGCCGCGTGGTCCTTGAAGCGGCGCGTCATCTGCGAGACGAACCACGCCTGGCGGCCGACGAGCCACACGTCCTCGTAGAGGTCGCGGCCCCCGCGCCACGCCGGGTCCCAGTTCTCGCCGGACATGTGCCCGACGATGAAGGTGGGCACCGTGCCCATCCCCAGTTCGGTGTGCGCGTCGAGGAAGTCACGGAAGCGCTCGCACAGCTCCTCGTCGATGCGGTGCGGCTCGGGGTGGAAGTCCGGCCAGTAGAAGAACGAGCGGGTCATCGTCAGACCGTGCTCACGCAGCACGGAGAGCTCCTCGCGGACCGTCTTCGGGTCGTAGTTCCGCCACATCAGCGGACCGCCGGTGCGGGACCAGAAGTTGGCGCCGATCCAGGGCAGGACGGCGGAGTCATGGGTGAGCTGGGCGCTGTGGCGTCGCATGGTGGTACTCAGGTCTTTCCGTACGGGGGTGAAGGTGCTCAAAAGTGCGGGGAGGTCAGTCGGCGGGGCCCGTCGACTCGCGGACGACGAGCCGTGGCCGGTCGTCCAGGGTGAGGGGTGGCACGTCCTCGCCGCACCGCGCGAGCAGCGCACGCGCGGCGGCCGCGCCGACCCGCTGCACCTGCTGGTCGACGGTCGTCAGACGCGGGTGCAGCCAGCGGCCGATCGGGAGATTGTCGTAGCCGACGACGGACAGCTGGTCGGGGACGCGAAGGCCTGCGCGCTGGGCCGTGCCGATGCCGCACACCGCCATGGAGTCATTGGCGTACATGACGGCGGTGGGACGCTCCGCCATGCCGAGCAGCTCCTCGGTCGCGGCGACGGCCGCCGCCTCGGAGAAGTCGGTGCTCAGCACGGCGGCGGGCTCAACTCCCTTGAGCAGCAAGGTCTCTTCGAAGACCGCGCGGCGCAACCCCGTGTGGAGGAGTTCGCCGGGCCCCGACACATAGGCGATGCGCCGGTGGCCGAGTGCCATGAGGTGGTCGACGGCCTCGTGTATGCCCGCGCCCTGGTTGCCAAGACCCACGGTGGGCACGGGCGCGTCCGGGTGGGGCGCGCCGAGCAGTACGGCGGGCAGACCCAGGCCGCGCAGGAGCGGCGGGCGCGGATCGTCGGCGCGGGCGTCGGTCAGGACGGCGCCGTCGACGCGGCCCTCGGCGGCGAGGCGTTCGTACAGCGCGCTCTCCTCTGCCACGTCCGTGACCAGGTGGAGCAGCAGGCCGTAGCCGCGCGGCGCCAGTTCGCCCTCCAGACCGGTGATCAGCTCGCTGAAGTGCGGGTCGGCGCCGAGCACGTCCGTGGGGCGGCGCACCACGAGGGCGAGCGTGCGGGTGCGCGCGCTGCGCAGCGCCGTCGCCGTCGCGCTCGGCGACCAGCCGAGCTCGGCGGCGGCGTCCAGGATGCGGCGCCGGGTGGCCTCGGAGATGCGGCCCTTGGCGTTGAAGGCCTGCGAGACGGCGGCCGTGGAGACCCCGGCCGCCGCGGCGACCGCCTTGATCGTCGGACGCGCGCCGCTGTCCCTTCGGGATGCTTCCGTCCCGTTCACATCTTCACCGCCCCACTGACGAGGGCCTGCTGCATCCGCTTCTGCAACACCGTGTAGACGGCCCATACCGGTACGAGAGTCAGTACCGTACCGGCGGTCAGCACCCCGTAATCCGTCCCCGTCAGGGATTTGAGGGTGGGCAGGGCGACCTGCACGGTGCGCTGGGACGGGTCGGGGCCGATGATGACGAGCGAGTACAGGTACTCGTTCCAGAACGTCAGGAAGTTCAGGAGCAGCACCGTCGCGATCCCGGGCATGCACATCGGCGTATAGACGTGCCGAAGGACCGCGAACGTCGACGCGCCGTCGATGCGCGCCGCCTCCTCCATCTCCTTGGGGATGGTCCGCATGAACTGCACCAGGATGACGACGGACAGCGGCATCGCGGTGGCGGGCAGGAAGAGCACCATGAACAGGCGCGTGTGGAACAGGCCCGTCGCCGCCGCGAGCAGGAACGTGGGGAAGAGCGCCGCGAACGTCGGGATGAGGAAGCCCAGCGAGAAGACCTTCTCCACGAAGGCCCCGAGCGGGCCCGTCGCGCGGGCGATCGCGAACGCCGCCGGAATCGCCAGTGCGAGGGTCAGCGCGAGCGAGAAGAACGTCACCAGAGCCGAGTTGACGACCGCGAGCCCCAGATCGGCGCTCTCGAAGGCCGTACCGAAGTTCCCGAAGGACAGTGAGGTGGGAAGGGAGAAGGGGCTAGCGAAGATCTGCTCGTTCGTCTTGAAGGCGGAGGCGAGCAGGTAGTAGAGGGGGACGACGAGCAGCGCCGCGTACGCCCACGCCAGGATGTGCGCGGGCAGCCAGGACTTTCCGTGCTTCAAGGTGACCGGCTCCAATCGGGGGTCAATCGGGGGCGTGCGGCGTCAGTAGTTCTGGCGGAACGCGCGGCGGATGGTGAGCAGACCGACGAGGCCGACCAGGAAGAGGATCACGCCGACGGTCTGGCTGTAGCCGAGGTCGGCCGCGATGAACGCCTTCTGGTAGACGAGGAACGACAGCGTCGTCGACGAGCTGCCGGGGCCGCCCTGCGTGAGCAGCAGGACATGCTGGGCGGAGCCGAAGAACGTCCAGAGGAACTGGAGCATCGTCACCACGCCCACGTAGTCGCGGATGACCGGGAAGTGCACGCCCCACATCGTTCGCCAGTGCCCGGCGCCGTCGAGCTGCGCCGCCTCGCCGATCTCCTCGGGCACACTGCCGAGCCGCGCGGCGAACAGGACGGCCGTGAAGCCGATGCCGCCCCAGATGTCGAGCACGATCAGACAGGCGAGCGCCGTAGAGGGAGAGGCAAGCCAGGCGTCGGTCATCGAGCCCAGGCCCACCGACTTCAGCGCGCCGTTGACCAGGCCGTCGGGGGAGAGCGCCGCGTAGAACACCATCGCCTTGGCCGGGGTGGAGATCAGGCCCGGGATGAAGAGGAGGTAGCGCAGGACCTTGTGGCCCGGCGGCTTCTGCGCCACGTAGTAGCCCAGCATGTACGCGCAGACGATCATGATCGGCAGCGCGACGGCGAGCTGGACCGCCGTATTGCGCACGGCGTCCCAGAACACCGGGTCGTCGAAGACCGTACGGACGTTGTCCCACCCGGCGAACGAGACGGGCTGCAGCATGCCCGGCCAGTGCAGGGCCGCGATCACGAAGATCGCGATCATCGGCCCGACCATGAAGACCAGGTACCAGACCAGGGCGGGGACGGCGAGGATCGTGCCGCCCTCGCGGCGGCGCTTGCGGACAGGTGGCTCGGAGGGTGCGGGGCGGACCTCGGTCCCGCCCGGCGTCGACATCGTTGTCGTCATCTCGGGTGACTCCCAGAAGGCTCGGGCGGCTCGGGCGGGCGGCTCATGCGGTGCGGTACGCGGCTTCGAGCACGGAGCGCACCTTGGCGGGGCTCGTGCCGCGCGTGAACGCCGTACTGGTGGCGGTGATCAGCGGCTGTGTCGCGGCCGGCGGGACGTAGATGTCGGGCAGCAGGGCCTGACTGACGTCGTTGCCGAGCTTCTGCGCCTCGGCGACCAGCGGGAAGCCGGTGCTGAGGGTGTCCGAGCGCAGGGCCATGTCGCGCCCGCTCTCCTTGATGAAGCGCGCGACGGTGTCCGGGCGGTACATGAAGCGCAGGAACTTCTCGACCGAGTCCAGCTTCTTCGTGCCGTTCGGACTGATCCAGAAGCCGATGAGGGTGTACGTCCGCAGAATCGTCGGCTTGTCGTGCGCGGCGTCCGGCGCGAGCGGCCAGCCGCCGACCTCGGTGTGCCGGGCGATCTTCTCCGGGACCTTGGCGAGCGCCGACGACATGGCGGACTCGATGGCGGCGGCGCCCGTGTTGAACTGCGTCGTCATCGTGTCGGACGTCAGGCCCTGTGCCTTGTCGGCGAAGACACCCGCGTCACGCAGGGCTGCGAAGTACTCGATGCCCTCGCGGGCGCCCCTGCTGCCGCTGAAGTCTCCGCTGGTGAACACCTTCTGTGCCTCGTCGGGGGTGAGGAAGGTCTGGATGATCTGGGCGAGCAGCTTCTGGCCCGTCCAGTCGTTGCCGCCGACGGTCACCGGTGCGATGCCCTTGGCGCGGAGCCTGCGGGCGGCGGAGATCAGCTGGTCGCCGGTGGTCGGGATCGCGCTGACACCGGCCTTGTCAAGGAGCGCGGTGTTGTAGGCGACGGGCCAGTTGGTGGCGAAGTACGGGAAGGCCTGCAGCCGCCCCTTGCCGTCGGTCCAGGCGTCGAGGGCGACGGGCAGGACGCGCTTTCGCAGCCCCCAGTCGTCCATGTAGCCCTTTACGTCGACAGTCGCTCCGACATCGGTCCAGGCGAGCGTCTTGTCGTAGAGGTTGACCATGACGACGTCCGGCTCCTTGCGGGCGAGCCGCGAGGTCTCGTAGACCTGCGCGAGGTCGTCGCCGTTGACAAGGTTCTTCACCTTGAGGCCCGGATTCTCGTCCCGGAAGGTGTTCAGGGCGGACAGATACGTGGGCGAGCCCGGCGCGGTGGTGCCGAGCTGGCTGTGCACCACGAGCGTGTCGGGATCGGAATCCGCCGACGCCAGCGTGGAACAGCCGGCGAGGGCGGGCAGGGTGGTGGCGGCGGCCAGGCCTGAACCTGCGGCGAGGAAGCCGCGCCGACTCATCGTTGAGCGCACAGCGGGATGTCTCCAACCAGGGCGGTTAATCGATATACCTGCGGGGGTGCCAGGAGCGTAGGAGCGCTTCGCTGAATGGTCAATCCCCTGTTGCGCACCGTGAATCTTCCGGCGAATCCGGCAAAGCGCCCCACGCTCGGGCGGTCGAGGCGGCCGGGGGTGCCTCCATCTTTATGCAACTAGTTGCATAACGGGGGATGTGTCGTCTAGAACTGTCCTGACGACACATCCCGCATGGAGGGCCCGCATGAGCCGCTACCCGAACCTGCTGAACCCACTCGACCTGGGCTTCACCACCCTGCCCAACCGGGTCCTGATGGGATCCATGCACGTGGGCCTGGAAGAGGCGCCGAACGGTTTCGAGCGGATGGCGGAGTTCTACGCGACCCGTGCGCGCGGGGGTGTCGGCCTCATCGTCACCGGAGGCATCGCCCCGAACGAGCTCGGCCGCCCCTGGGACGGCGGCGCCAAGCTGACCACCGAGGCGGAGGCGCACAAGCACGCGGGCGTCACGGCCGCCGTGCACGCCGCGGGCGGCAGGATCGCCATGCAGATCCTGCACTTCGGGCGGTACGCCTACCACGAGGGTCTGGTCGCACCGAGCGCGATCAAGGCGCCGATCAGCCCCTTCGTGCCGCGCGCCCTTGCCGACGACGAGGTCGAGCAGACCATCGAGGACTTCGTGCGCGCCGCCGAGCTGGCCAAGCTCGCGGGCTACGACGGCGTCGAAGTCATGGGCTCCGAGGGCTACTTGATCAACGAGTTCATCGCGGCCCCCACCAACCACCGCGAGGACCGCTGGGGCGGCGCCTACGAGAACCGCATCCGCTTCCCCGTCGAGATCGTCCGCCGCACACGGGAGCGCGTCGGCGCGGACTTCATCATCATCTACCGCCTCTCCATGCTGGACCTCGTCCCCGGCGGCTCGACCCTCGAAGAGGTCGTCCACCTCGCCAAGGAGATCGAGGCCGCGGGCGCCACGATCATCAACACCGGCATCGGCTGGCACGAGGCGCGCATCCCCACCATCGCGACCTCGGTACCGCGCGGCGCGTACGCCTTCGCCACGAAGAAGGTCATGGGCGAGGTCTCCGTACCGCTCGTCACCACCAACCGCATCAACACCCCCGAGATCGCCGAGCAGTTGCTCGCCGACGGCGCCGCCGACATGGTGTCCCTGGCCCGGCCGCTGCTCGCCGACCCGGACTTCGTGGCCAAGGCGAAAGCCGAGCGGTCCGAAGCCATCAACACCTGCATCGGCTGCAACCAGGCCTGCCTCGACCACACCTTCAACCTGCAGATCACCTCCTGCCTGGTGAACCCGCGCGCCTGCCACGAGACGGAGCTTGTCCTCACGCCGACCCGTCACAAGAAGCGCGTAGCCGTCGTCGGTGCGGGCCCGGCCGGGCTCGCCTTCGCGGTGTCGGCGGCCGAGCGCGGCCATGACGTCACACTCATCGACGCGGCGTCCGAGATCGGCGGACAGCTCAACGTCGCCCGCAAGGTCCCCGGCAAGGAGGAGTTCGACGAGACGCTGCGCTACTACCGCACCCAGCTCGAACTGCACGGCGTGGACGTCCAGTTGAACACCCGGGCCACCGCGGCGGAGCTGGCGAAGGCTTCGTACGACGACGTGGTCGTCGCCACCGGGGTCACGCCCCGCACCCCCGAGATCCCCGGCATCGACCACCCCAGCGTGGTCGGCTACCTCGACGTGCTGCGCGACAGTGCGCCCGTGGGAGAGCGGGTCGCGATCATCGGTGCGGGCGGCATCGGCTTCGACGTCGCCGAGTACCTCACCGACAGCGGCGAGAAGGCGAGCCTGGACCCGGCGACGTACTTCCGTCAGTGGGGCGTCGACATGGACTACAAGGACCGCGGCGGCCTGACCGAGCCCGACCGCCCCGCCCCGCCGCGCTCCGTGCACCTCTTGCAGCGCAAGACGTCCAAGGTCGGCCAGGGCCTCGGCAAGACCACGGGCTGGATCCACCGCACGGAGCTGCGCCACCGCGGCGTCACCATGGTCGCCGGTGCGAGCTACGACCTCATCGACGACGCGGGCCTGCACATCACGGTCGACGGGCGGTCCACGGTCGTCCCCGTCGACACGGTCGTCCTCTGCTCCGGCCAGGACCCGCGCCGCGACCTGTACGAGGAGCTGCTCGCCGCCGGACACAGCGCGCACCTCATCGGGGGCGCGGACGTGGCGGCCGAGCTGGACGCCAAGCGCGCCATCAAGCAGGGCACGGAGCTGGCCGCGGCGCTGTGACACCGGGCGCTCTGTGAGACCGGGCCCTCCGTGACACCGGGCGCCCGGTGCCACGGAGCGCCGTACCTAGGATGGCCGCCATGTCACTGCCGCACGCGATCCTCACCGCCCTCCTTGAGAAGCCGTCGTCGGGCCTTGAGCTGACCCGCAGGTTCGACAAGTCGATCGGCTACTTCTGGTCGGCCACGCACCAGCAGATCTACCGCGAGCTGGGGAAGATGGAGCGGGAGGGTGCCATCCGCGCGCTTGAGCCGCAGCAGGCCACCCGTGGGCAGAAGAAGGAGTACGAGGTCCTGCCCGCGGGCCGCGCCGAACTGGCCCGCTGGACGGCGGCGAGCCAGGACCCCAAGCCCCTGCGGGACACGCTGCTGCTGCGCCTGCGAGCGGCCGCGGTCGTCGGCACGGACGGCATCGAGGCGGATCTGCACCGTCATCTCGCCCTGCACCGGGAGCAGTTGGCCGAGTACGAGGAGATCGAGAAGCGGGACTTCCCACCGGGCAGCGACACGGTCGAGGACCGGCTGAGGCATGTGGTGCTGCGGGCCGGAATCGATCTGGAGACGTTCTGGACGCAGTGGCTCGAGCGGACGTTGGAGGAGCTCGGGGCGCCGGAGGCCTGAACGCTCGTGCACGTGACGGCTGCCGCCGACCCGATGTGAGTCGGGACCGGCGGCAGCCGCACTTTCCTCGTGGCTCTGGCTCCGGCTCCGGCTCCGGCTGTGACTCAGAGCCGGTGCGGCATGCTGCGGCGACGCAGGTACCAGGCGCCTCCACCGCCGGCGGCCAGGACCACGAGGGCCCCGCCCGCGACGAGGGTGAGCGTGCCCCGGTCCTCGCTGCCGCCGCCGAGCCCGCCCTGGACGCCGCGCGCGGGCGCCGTCGTGGACGAGGTGGTCGGCGTGGTCCCGACGGTGACCGTCTGGGAACCGGCCGCGGTGCCGTCCTCGCAGACCACGGCCACCGTATGGATGCCGGTGGTGACGTTCTGCCAGGAGGCGCTGCCGCCCGTCAGTTCCACTTGCCTTCCTTGGGCGAAGCTGGCCTGGCCGTTGCTCATCAGCGCGGCCTTGCCTCCGTCGGTACAGGCCGCCGTGGTGACCTTGACCGTCGATCCCGTGGCGCTCACCGTGATCCCTCCGGCGGCGGACGCCGACGGAGCGGTCAGTGCGAGCGGTAGCGCGGCCGCCGCGGCGATGGTCAGGCCGGAGCGGACGAATATCTGAGTGGTACGCATGAGTCTGCCCTCCGGCGGCACGGGAGGCGGTACATCCCATGCGCCGCCGAGGGTCGGGGAGCGCCCGTGCTACCTGACGACGAGCCAACGTGCCATCCGCCAGGGCCGCATGCGGACAGCCACCGGGCAGGTGACGGAATCCTTCGTACGGCCGACAGCTGATTCGTCGTCATGGGTGTCGAGTCAGTATGGGTGCCAGGTCGGCATCGGGGTCAGAACAGGACTGGCGTCAGGTCAGCCCGTGGTGACCGTCCGTTCGGGGGAGTAGCCGCCCCACGTCCCGTCGGGGAGCTTGGCCCGAAGCTTCACACGGTGGCTTTCACCCGGCTCTTTGCCCACGTAGAAGCTGTGTGTCGCCTTCTCCAGGGGTGCTGTACCGCCGAACACCAGCGAGGTGGCGGTCTTGCCGTCGAGGTGGATCTGATACTCCGCCACCGCGCCGCCGGTGTGCGGCGGCGTCCACGCCAGGTCGATGTAGTACGCCCCGTCGGCGTGCCGGGTCTTCGCGCGGAAGTCCGTCGGTGCCGTGGCCCGCCCGTCGTCCTGACCCTTCGCGGTGGTGAGGCGGACGGCACGGCTGGCGGGCGACGCGTTGTCGGCCGCGTCGAGGGCCTTGACGGTGAAGCGGTAGGCCGTGCCGGGACGCAGCCCCGTGAGGAGGGTCTCGCGCTCGCTGCCGTCCACACTGTGGATCTTCGACGTGCCCTGATAGATCTCGTACGAGGCGACGCCCTGGTCGTCCTTCGAAGCGCCCCAGGACAGCTTCACCGCCCGGCTCCCCTCGGCCGCGCCCCGCGGCGAGCCGGGCCGCGAGGGCGGCTTCCGGTCGGCGGCGGCCGCGGCGGGCGTGGTCACCGTCAGCTTCTTGCTGGCCGGGCCGACGTTCCCCTCGGCGTCGCGGGCGCGGACGGTGAAGGTGTAGGCCGTGGAGGGCTTCAGGCCGACGATGTCCACCATGTGCTTGCCGCCCGGCACGCGCTTGACCCTGGTGGCGCCCCGGTACACGTCGTAGCCGGTGACCGCGGTGTCGTCCGTGGCCTGGTTCCACATGACGTGGGCGGTGGTGGCGCTGCCCGCCTGGACGGTGACGCCCCGGGGGACGGTCGGGGGCTGTGTGTCCTCAGCGTTTTGGTCGCCGCCCCACGCGCAGGCGGTGAGGGCGCAGGCGGTGACGGTCAGGAGGGCAGCCAGGTGGGGGGTCCGTCGCACGGTCGTGCCTTCCGTTCGGGCGGCATTGGTCCGGACCTATTTGACACAGGTGTCGGGTGCACATCAAGGGGTGCGCGTGCGCCGTCCGGGCCCTGAGCGGCGGCCGAGGTGTACGACCCGAGACAGATTGGGATGTCTGGACAGGTGCCACGGCCGGTCGGCCCCCGTTGGCCCGACCGGCTGTCAGTTTCCGCCCAGGGAAGGACCTTTCACGTGCGTACCAAGAACGCGGTGCTCGCCGTCGCCGCCGGAGCCGCCCTGATCGCCCCCGCGTCGCTGCCCGCTTCGGCGTATCCGCAGGAGAGCGAACCGAACCACAAGTCGGCTGGGAGGGAAGGGAGTTCGGCCGTCCAGGAGGGATCCGTACGCGCTGACGCGCTCCTCGCCGAGGTCGGATCCTGTAAACAGGTCTCGCGCGGCGAGTACCGCGCGGACGACGGCGCCCGCGCGGACATCCCCGTCTGCGGCAAGCGGGGCGCGGTGTTCTGGAAGGCCGACATGGACATCGACTGCGACGGCCGGCGGAGCAGGGCCTGCAACCGGCGCACGGACCCGCTGTTCCTGAACGCCACGGCGTTCCAGGAATCCAACGGGCGTCAGCTGAGCGCGGAGCGCCTGCCGTACATCGTCGTGCCGGGCGCGAGCCGCCGCTGGAACCACTCGGAGCACGGCATCACGGGCGGCTCGGTGGCCGCCGTGATCCACGAGGGCAAGGTTCTGTACGCCGTCGTCGGCGACACGGGCCCCACCGACCTCATCGGCGAGGCGTCGTACGCGGCGGCGAAGTCGCTCGGCATCAGCCCCGACCCCAGATCGGGCGGCACCGATGCGGACGTCACGTACATCGTCTTCGACGGCCCCAAGGCGTCCCCGATCGAGAGCCACCGGGCCGCGGTCACCCGAGGTGACGCGCTGGCCCGGCAGTTCCTCCGTCAGAACTGACCGGCGGGTCTCCTCAGACCTTCCGGTAGGAGTACGCCTCCGCGGCCGCGGCCTCCACCGCGTCGACGTCGGCGCCCGCCGAAGCGGCCACCATCGCCGCCACCGCGCCCTCCACGAACGGGGCGTCCACCAGGCGGGCGCCGTCCGGGAGCTCGTCGCCATCGACGAGCAGCGTCTTCACGGTGAGGACCGCGCTGCCCAGATCGGTGAGGATCGCGATGCCCGCACCCCGGTCCACCTTCAAGGCGGCTTGGGCGATGAGCTCCGAGCTGGTGCCCAGGCCGCCGTCCTCGGTGCCGCCGGCCGGGGCCACGGGCGCGGTCGCCCCGCCGCCCGCGAGCCCCGTGGCCAGTGCGGCGACGGATTCGGCGACGGCCGCGCTGTGCGAGACCAGGACGATACCGACCAGCTTGTCGTCACTCATCGCCGGCCTCCGCGGTCTGCGCGAGCGCGTCGAAGAGGAGCGCGGAGGAGGTCGCTCCGGGATCCTGGTGCCCGATGCTGCGCTCGCCCAGATAACTCGCCCGCCCCTTGCGTGCCTGCAGGGGCGTCGTGGCGAGCGCGCCTTCGTTGGCGGCGTCGCGCGCCGCGCCGAAGCACTCCGCGAGCGCGTCGACCGCGGGGACGAGGGCGTCCAGCATGGTCTTGTCGCCGGGCGCGGCGCCGCCGAGGGCGCTGACCGCGTCGACGCCGGCGCGCAGCGCGTCGGCGAACTCCCGCTCGCTGACCTCGGTGGCGTCACCGAGAGCCTTGCCGGTACGCCGGAGCAACGTCCCGTAGAGCGGCCCCGACGCACCTCCCACGGTGGAGATCAACTGCCGCCCCGCCAGGGTCAGTACGGCCCCGGGGGTCGCGGGCGCCTCCTTCTCCAGAGTGGCCGCCACGGCGGTGAACCCACGCTGCAGGTTGCTGCCGTGGTCGGCGTCGCCGATCGGCGAGTCCAGCTCGGTGAGCCGCTGCGCCTCCCGGTCGACGAGTGCGGCGGCCGAGGCCAGCCACCGGCGGAAGAATGCGGAGTCGAGCACGGGAACTCCTTGCGCGATAGACGCGATAGAACAGTTGGATACGACTGCCACGAGCCGTATCCGATGACTCGTACGTGTTGAGGCGTACGTGATGACTCGTACGTGATGACGCCCGGGGGATCAACTACCCCAGCGAAGCCCGGCCGTACGCACCGGAGCGTTCCAGAGCCGCAGCAGCTCCTCGTCGACCTGACACAGGGTGACGGAGGCCCCGGCCATGTCGAGCGAGGTCACGTAGTTGCCGACAAGCGTGTGCGCCACGACGACGCCGCGCTCGGCCAGGACGCGCTGGACCTCGGCATTGAAGCCGTACAGCTCGAGCAGGGGAGTGGCCCCCATGCCGTTGACGAGCACGAGCACGGGGTTACGAGGGTTGAGATCCTGGAGTACGGCGTCCACGGCGTAGTCCGCGATCTCGCTCGACGTCATCATCGGGCGCCGCTCGCGCCCGGGCTCACCATGAATGCCGACCCCGAGCTCCAGCTCGCCGCTGGGCAGATCGAAGGTGGGGCTGCCCTTGGAAGGCGTGGAACAAGCGCTCAGGGCGACCCCGAAACTCCGCGCGTTCTCGTTCACCTGCCGCGCGATCGCCTCGACCCGCTCAAGGGGCATGCCCTCTTCGGCCGCCGCGCCCGCGATCTTCTCGACATAGAGAGTCGCCCCGGTGCCGCGCCGCCCGGCGGTGAAGAGACTGTCGGTGACGGCGACGTCGTCATTGACGAGCACCTTGGCGACCTGAACGCCCTCGTCCTCGGCGAGCTCGGCGGCCATGTCGAAGTTGAGGACGTCCCCCGTGTAGTTCTTCACGACGAACAGCACCCCCGCCCCGCTGTCCACGGCGGCGGCGGCCCGCACCATCTGATCCGGCACGGGAGAGGTGAACACCTCGCCGGGGCAGGCGGCCGACAGCATCCCCGGCCCCACGAACCCGCCGTGCAGCGGCTCATGCCCCGATCCTCCGCCGGAGACGAGGGCCACCTTCCCGTCGACGGGAGCGTCCCTGCGTACGATCACGCGATTCTCGACGTCGATCGTCAGGTCGGGATGCGCGGCCGCCATACCTCGCAGCGCGTCCGCCACGACGGTCTCCGCGACGTTGATCAGCATCCTCATGGCTACCTCCTAGTGAGAGTGACAGTTAAGCCTCTGGGCTGTGTCTTTGCAGGTCAAGCCAAGCGTGTCCAATTCTCGATCCGGGCGGTTCTCGGCGGTTCTCGGCGGTCCGGGCCCCGGTGGTCGGCTGGGCGTTGCCGAGGTTCGCAAACCTGAGGTCATTATCGAGGGAACGGCACCAAGCGGCGCAGGCTGTGGTCGAACCTTTCGGATAGAAGCCCGTCCGCCATCTGCGGCCGACTGGGGAGCGGTGGTCTGACGGGGTCTTCGTCGGCTTGTGCCGACCGACTGGGGCCCGGACTTCCGCAGTGCGTCGCCGGGCCACTGCCTCGCCGATGCGATGTGGGGCCACGGCTACGCGACGGAAGCCATGCACGTCTTGCCGCAGTGGGCATTCGGCACACTGGACCTGAATCGGAAGCCCTCTTCTTCGCGCCCCTGCGGCGTGCTGCTGGGCCCGGCAGATCGTGGAGTCGATGGAGACTTCCCGCTCGATATGCCCGGGCCGGCCTGTGATGCCCGGCGTACACTGGAAGTGCGGCAATGTGTATGACGGCGTGTCTCAATCATGAACGCACGCATTGAGGACTACGCCCTCATCGGTGACCTGGAGTCCGCTGCCATGCTCGGCAGGGACGGGTCGATCGACTGGCTCTGCCTGCCGCGTTTTGACTCACCCGCCTGTTTCGCCGCGCTGCTCGGCACGGCGGACAACGGATTCTGGCGGGTTTCCCCGGTCGACGGGGGTCCGTGTGCCCGGCGGGCTTACCGCCAGGACACGCTGGTCATGGATTCCTACTGGGAGTGCCCGACCGGCGCCGTACGCGTAACGGACTTCATGCCGCCCCGCGTGCGACTTCCCTGCATCGTGCGTCTCGTCGAGGGAGTGTCCGGCGCTGTCGCCATGCGCAGCGACCTGCGGCCGCGCTTCAACCAGGGCCGTGTCGTGCCGTGGGTGCGAGCCCAGGAGCACTGCACGGTCGCCGTGGCCGGGCCGGATTCCCTCTGGCTGAGCGCCGATGGCCCGATGGAGATTCGTGGTGGCTTCGACCACACCGCGTCCACAGCGCGCGATACCGCCCACGGCATCTCCCGCGATGGCGGCATTCTCGACTCCACCGTCCTGGACTTCACCGTCTCAGCGGGCCAGCGCCTCACGCTGCAGCTCGTATGGGCGCCCTCGCATCTGACCGAGCCGCCTGAGCCGCTGACCGTACCGGCGGAGACGGCATTGAAGGCGACCGGCGACTTCTGGCGGCGCTGGACCGCTCAGTGCCGCTACCAGGGCCCCTGGCGGGAGGCCGTCACGCGTTCCCTGATCACGCTGAAAGCCCTCACCTACGCACCCACGGGTGGCATCGTCGCGGCACCGACCACTTCGCTCCCCGAGTGCGTGGGAGGTGAACGCAACTGGGACTACCGCTATTGCTGGCTGCGCGATTCCACGCTGACCTTGTCCGCCCTTCTGCGCAGCGGCTACCGCGACGAGGCGACGGCCTGGCTCGACTGGCTGGTGCGTGCCGTGGCCGGCGACCCCGCCGATCTGCAGGCGGTGTACGGGGTGGGAGGACAGCGGCGGCTGCCGGAGGCAGAGGCGCCGTGGTTGCCCGGCTATGAGGGTTCGCGGCCCGTCCGGTTCGGGAATGCCGCGGTCGGTCAGCTCCAGCTCGACGTCTACGGCGAGGTTCTCGACACGCTCTACCTGTCGCTGCGGGCGGGGATTCCGATGCAGCCCCATCTGTGGAGCTTGGTGGAATCCTTGATGAGTCATCTGCGGGAGCACTGGCGTGAGCCGGATCAGGGCCTGTGGGAAGTCAGGGGCGTCAGGCGGCAGTTCGTCCACTCCAAGGTCATGTCGTGGGTCGCCGCCGACCGTGCCCTGCGGATGGGGGAGATGCTCGGCAGGAACGAGTTCGCGGGGCAGTGGCGCGCGATGCGGGACGCGGTGCACCGGGAGGTGTGCCGCGAGGGGTGGGACGACGAGCGGCGGTCGTTCGTGCAGTCCTACGGATCGCCCGCCCTGGACGCGTCGGCCCTGCTGATCCCCAAGGTCGGCTTCCTGCCCGCCGACGACGTGCGTGTGCTTGACACCGTCCGGGCGATGCGGGACCTGGACCACCACGGATTCGTGCGGAGGTACGCGCACGACGGCAGGGGCGGCACGCACGACGTGGACGGCATGCGCGGATCCGAGGGCACGTTCGTGGCGTGTTCCCTCTGGTACGCCGACGCGCTGGCGGCGACCGGCCACCTCAAGCAGGCGCGGGAGACGTTCGAGCGTGTCCTGGACGTACGCAACGACGTGGGCCTGCTCGCGGAGCAGTGGGATCCGGACGGCCGTCGCCAACTGGGCAACGCACCCCAGGCGTTCAGCCACATCGCGCTGGTGGAGACGGCGTTCGCGCTCCAGGAGGCGGGCGTCTGAGGAGCGGGCTCACGTTCCGCGCCGCGCCGCCGTCAGGAGCACCATTCCGGAGTCGCCGTAGTCCGGCAGCGTCGGGTCGGTGTCGATCCTGGTGACCGCGAGGCGCTCGGTGAGCGGGGCGAACACCTCGGTGACGACGGCCGGGTCCACCGGACAGCCGGGCCAGCGCGAAGCGGGCCCGATGCGGTACGTCGGCATGTTCTCCATGAACGCCGCGACGAGATGTCCGCCCGGCGCGACGGAACGCACGAAGCGGCGGCAGAAGTCCGTGAACTCCGCGAAGTCCTCGGTGACGCCCTCGGCCACGAAGTTCATCGACGCGATGTCGTACGTGCCCGGCGGCAGCGCCCGGATGTCGCCGTGGACGACGCGCACACCCGCGAGTGCCTCCGGAAGCGTAGGCGGCAGAGCGGGGTTGAGGCGGTGGCACAGCGCGTGGAAGGGCAACCAGCTCTCGTCCGGGCCCTGTTCCAGCTGGCGGGTCAGGTAGTCGACGCCCGCCGCGCTCGCTTCGACGGCATCGATGCGGCGGCTCGCGGCGGCGGCGAGGATCAGCGGATAGAGGTTGGGCCCGGCCCCGAACTCCAGGGAGCGTGCGGCGCTTCCCGGGGCGAACTGCCGGTAGAAGGCGCAGTGGTGGGCGATGACGGCGGCGTCGGAGGGATGCAGCTCGCGGTAGTTCTCGCCGAGATAGTCCTGCACGGGCCAGCTGTCCCAGTCCACGTCGTCGTTGCGGGTCGGGGCCATGGGGTGTCAGCTCCCCGGTCGCAGCGGGAACCGTTCGGCCAGTCGGGTCAGGGCCGCGTTGAGCCGGTCGATGTCCTCGTCCGAGTTCAGGGCCGTGAGCTGCACGCGGAAGCCGACGCGGTCGTGCGGCACGAGCGGATAGGCCGCCAGGGTCACATAGATGCCCTGCTCCCACAGGAATCCGGCCACCGCGTCCAGGTCGGACGCGTCGCCCAGCGGGATCTCCACGATCGGCAGCTGATCGGAGTTGAGCGTGTCGATGCCGAGCCGGGCCACGTGATCGAGCACCTGGACGGTCTTGCGGTGCAGATCGGCGCGGATGGCGTCACCGCGCCGGTCGTTGACCTCCAGACCGGCGAGCGCGGTGGCGAGCGAGGCCGTGGGCGAGGGTCCGGAGTACAGGTAGGGGGCGGCGGCGACCTTCAGTTGGTCCTTGAGCCAGGACGGCAGCGCGAGAAAGGCGAGCAGTGACGAGTACGCCTTGGAGAAGCCGCCGACGAGCACGATGTTGTCGTACGTCTCGCCCGTGTGCCGCACGACGCTGTTGCCGCGCATCCCGTAGGGGCACGGTTCGTCGGCGCCGCGCTCTCCGATGACGCCGAAACCGTGGGTGTCGTCGATGTAGAGCGTGGCGTCCAGGTCCCGGCACATCCCGGCCAGTTCGGGGATGTCGGCGATGTTCCCGCTCATGCTGTCGACGCCGTCGAGGCAGACCAGGCGAGCCGCGCCGCTGGGCGCCGCACGGAGCAGGGCGGCCAGTTCGCTGGGTCGGTCGGCGTGGAACCGCCGCAGTGTCGCGCCCTGCCCGCGGGCCGCCACGCAGCCGTCGTACACGGTGCGGTGCGCCGTGGCCTCGACGAAGACCTCGCCCTGGCCTGCGAGTATGGGGATCACCGAGGCGTGGATCAGCGTGGCCGTCGGGAGCAGCAGGGCGTCGGGTGCTCCGAGCAGCGCGGCGAGCCGCTCCTCGATCTCGGGGTAGAGACGGGGGCTGCCGAGCAGCCGGGACCAGCTGGGGTGCGTCCCCCAGCGGCGTACGGCGGGTTCGATGGCGTCGATGATCTCCGGATCGCGGTCGAAGCCCAGGTAGTTGCAGGAGGCGAAGTCGATGAGCCAGTGGTCCCCGCTGCGGATGTGCCGGCCGCGGACCTCGTCCAGGACGCAGTCGCTCATCAGGCTGGTCCGCCGCAGATGGTCGAGATCGCCCCAGCGTGGATCGCGCCGTGCTCCCAGGAGTCCGGTGTCCGGTTCGCTCATGGTGCTCTCCCTCTCCGAGGGGATCGGGGTGGTGGGGGTGATCGGTGTGGCGGTGACGGAAGGGGCGGCGTGTGCGGTCCGGCCGCCCCGCGCGGCTCCCGGGCCCGCAGCGGCGGCACCGTTTCCCAGGCGGCGGCGGAGGAACCGCTCTCCCTGCTCGGCCGTCAGCGGCCGTGCGAAGAGGTAGCCCTGCCCGAACCCACAGCCCATCCCGGCCAGCAGGTCCCGCTGCGTGGGCTCCTCGATCCCCTCGGCGATGACCTGCAGGCCCATGGTGTCGGCCAGGTGCACGATTCCCTCGACGAGGGCGAGCTGCCGGGGGTCGTCGGCGATGTCGTCGATGAATGTCTTGTCGATCTTGAGTACGTCGATAGGGAACTCCCGGAGGTAGCGCAGCGAGGAGAATCCCGTGCCGAAGTCGTCGACCGCGATCCGGACACCGAGGTCCTTCAATGCCTGCATGACCGCCTGGATCTGCCCGTCCCGCCGCATCAGGACCGACTCGGTGATCTCCAACTGCACTGAACCAGGGGCGAGTCCGGGTGTTCCCAGAGCCTTGCGCACCTCGTCGAGGAAGCCCGGGTCGCGGAACTGGCGCGCGGACACGTTGACACTGATGTAGGGGCGACGGGCCGAGGAGGGCCCCACGCCCTGCAGTCTGGCGATGTCCGTGGCGGCGCTGCCCAGGACCCAGGCGCCCAGCGGCGTGATGTGCCCGGTCTCCTCGGCGAGCGGGATGAACTGCTGCGGCGGCACCAGGCCGCGTCGGGGGTGTGGCCAGCGGGCCAGGGCCTCGAAGCCGACGATCTCGGCGGCGCCTGCCGAACCGCCCGCTCGGCCGCTGTTCGCGCTGATGTCCATGACGGGCTGATAGCGCAGCGTGAACCCCTCGTCGGCGATGGCCCTGTCCAGGCTCGCCTGCAGGTCGTGGCGTTCCACCATGCGGACGTGCAGCCGCTGCTGGAAGCGGCGCCATTGGCGCTTGCCCGCGGCCTTGGCGGCGTACAGAGCCAGGTCGGCGTGGGCGAGGAGTTCCTCGGCGTCCGCGCTGTCCACGGCGGTGGCCACGCCCACGCTCGCCGAGACGCTCACGCTGTCGCCGGACAGGTGGAAGGGTCGGCTGAGCGCCTGCACCACCTGCGCGGCGAGGATCTCGGCGTCGACGGGCTGCTTCGCGTCCTCCATCAGGACGGCGAATTCGTCGCCGCCGAGCCGGGCCGCGGTGTCGCTTCGGCGCAGCGACCGCGAGAGGCGCGAGCCGGCCGCGGTCAGTAGCCGGTCGCCGACCGAGTGCCCCAGAGTGTCGTTGACGACCTTGAAGTCGTCGAGGTCGATGAAGAGCACGCAGGTCAGCGTCGACTCCCGGCGGCCTCGCAGCAGCGCGCGCTCGATGCGCTCCAGGAGCAGCGTCCGGTTGGGAAGGCCGGTCAGCGCGTCGTGAAAGGCCCGCTGGGTGAGCTCGTGCTCGAGCTGACGCTGCTCGGTCACGTCTCGCAGGGTGACGACGAGCCCGCCGACGGTCGGATCCTGGCGCAGGTCGCTGCACCGCACCTCCACCTCGATGCGCCCGCCGCCCCGCGGCATCCACCAGTAGTCGTGGGGCTCATGCTGTGCGCCGCTGCGCATGGCCGTGAGTACCCGCGCCGCCCGGTCGCTGTCGCGCGGGTCCACCAGCGTGGGCAGCTCCGAACCGATCAGCGGTGCGTCCCCGAAGACGGCCTGCGCGGACGGGCTGGCGTACCGGACGGTGTTGTCGTCGTCGACGATGAGGATGACGTCGGAGGCGTTGCGCACCAACGTACGGAAGTACGCCTCGCTCTCTCGGCGGATGATCTCGTGCCGGAGTGCGATGCGTTCCTTCGCCAGGCCGGCGTGCGAGGCGAGGATCTCCAGGGACCCCCAGTTCTCGGTGAGCGTCTTCTCGGAGCCGCCCGCGATCAGCACACCCGGCGGGTCGTCCCCGGCCGGGCGGTCGCGCTGGATCATGGGGCACACCAGCGCACGCTGCGTGGCCCCGAAGCGTGCGGCGGTCTCCGGGCCGAGGCCCGCACCAGATGCGTGCGGCGCAGGTCCAGGGCGGCGTAGGGAACCGGTGGTGTGTCGCCCGGCTCCATGAGCAGGATCCCGGACCGGGCTCCCGGCCCGGAAAGTGCGGCGACCGCCGTCTCGCAGGTCTGGGCGATCTCCTCCGTGGTGATCGCGGCCGCCAGCGAGGAGGCCGCGCCGCGCAGCGCCAGCTCTCGGTCCACGGCCTTGCGGTACGCCACGACCATGCCCGCGAGCCGCAGGATCACCAGGAGGAACAGCGTGCCGGAGAAGGCGGCGATCACGGCCGCGTCATGGGCGCTGTCCAGCAGGCCCTCCAAGAGCAGGATCGCCGGTGCGATGAGGGTGGCCGCGGCGAGCAGCACGAGCCTGCGCGGCGGTGGGAGCAGGCTCTGGCGCTGATGTGTGTAGGCGGTCAGGTCCGCCATCGAGGGGTGCAGCGCAGCAAGGCCCCACGCCGTGTAGAACACGATCCAGCCGGTGTCCAGGAGAGTGCCGGCCTGCCACTGGCCGTTGAGCTGCAGAATCCCGTACGCGATGTCGAAGGCGAGCAGGGTGAGCGTGCCGAGGACGAGCAGCCGTACGGCGGGGTTGTGGCCGGTCGCGAAGCCCGGGGTGAGCAGCCGGGCCAGGAGGGCCAGGACCAGTACGTCACCCAGCGGGTAGGCGACGCTGATGGCGCGCTGCGGCCAGGTCAGGCCCTCGACCTCGGTGAGGGGCTGGACGAGGTAGACCCAGACGGGCAGCGCGAGCCCGCCGGTGATGATCAGCGCGTCGAGGAGGCTCGGCAGGTCACGGCCCGCCCAGCGGTAGCGGACGAGGCCGAAGAGGCCCGCCGCGAGCAGCGGATATACCGCGAGGTAACAGGCGTCCGCCGGTGAGGGGAACGGATTCGACGCCTGGAAGTACTGCTCGACCACGTTGTAGTACGTGTCGCCCGCGGCGAACGCCGCGAGCCCGGCCGCAAGGACCCACCACGGCCAGCGGTGCGCGGGACGGTGGACGTGCACACCGATCAGGACGGCAGCGACGCCACCGAGACCGATGAGCGCCCAGAGCGGGGCGCGCAGGCCCGGCAGCGTCAGGTAGGCGGCGGTGAGAGCGGCGACCGTGACGAGGTAGGAGGCCATCAGCCGATGAGGGCGTGGCTGTACCCGAGGGTGTGCCCGAAGCAATGGCAAAGCGCCTCCCTGCGTGGCAGGGACACCCGGCCGAGAACACGCGTCAACCTGGGGTCTCGCTCCTACGATCGTAGGCACGGGCGGTGGACGGCTGCACCTTCAGTCGGTCTGCGGCACAGCGGCACCGACCGGCGGAGGTGTACCGACCGCCCGGCCGAAGTAGTCGACGGATCCGGGGTCGATGCCGAACAGCTCGCGCAGGTCGAGGCCCTTGTCCGCGACGGCGGCGCAGTTTGGGGCGAGCCGGTGCGCGTCGCCGGGGGATTCGACGGCGGGCAGCTCGCCTCCGGAGAAGCAGGGGTCGACGGTCAGGCCGGACGGCTCTGCGCCGACGTGTTCCTGGCCGGTCGCCTTCCGCCAGGTGTCGAGGCCGGTGTAGGCGTGGTCGCCCCACTGCAGGGCCCACTGCCCCTGCGGCGCACGGTAGTTGTTGCCTTGCAGGAGGACGTTCTCGGCGGTGAGGCCCCGGTCCACCAGGGCCAGCGGCGAGCCGTCGGTGACGAAGGTGTTGTTGCGCACGGTGACGCCCTTCTCCCCGTCCATCAGCCGCAGGGCGGGACCACTCTTTCCGTTCTCCAGAGCCGTCATGACCACGGTGTTCTGGTAGATCCGCAGGTTGCGCACGTCGTGGCCGTAGACGGCGAGCCCGCCGAAGCGCGGCAGCTTGCGGCCGTCGTCGGAGGTGATGTTGTAGCGGATCGTGTTGTCGGTGTGCGCTCCGTTCGTCTTCCTGGTGGTCGGGTAGCCGGAGCCCATTGCTGGGCTCCAGCCCCCTCAGAACCGTGCGTGCGCCTCGCAGCGCACACGGCTCAAGCAGACCCCTCGGGTC